>JACPDV010000027.1 GCA_016183835.1 Armatimonadota bacterium | reverse complement strand
TCTCCGTGGCGGTGTTCGCCAGCATCTTCCCGCTTTGGTCCACGGCGCGGAAGAACTACACCCCGCTGGACGACGAGGCCCAGTTCACCATCACGGCCCGGGCGCCGGAGGGCACCAGCCTGGAGGGCACGCGGCGGATCTTCGACGACCTGGCGGCCGACCTGCGCGCGCTGCCCGAGGTGCGTGTGGTGGTGGTCACCGTGGGCAGCGACCGCGGGCAGACGCCCAATCTGGGCACCACCTGCGTCCGCCTGAACGAGGTGGAGGACCGCCAGCAGCGCTTCACGCAGTTCCAGATCATGGAGACGGCGCGCACCCGGATCCTGCCCAAGTACCGGGCGAAGCTGCTCTGGCTCAGCCTGCTCAAGGCCGGCGGGCTGACGGGCAGCCCGCAGGCCGACGTGCAGTTGTCGGTGTCCGGCCCGGATCTGGCCGTGCTGGCACACTCCTCGGATGCGGCCGTGGCGGCGGCGAGCCGGCTCCCCGGCGTGTCGGACGTGCAGTCCAGCCTGGTCACCGGACAGCCCGAGCTGCGCGCGACCATCGACCGCGTGCGCGCGGCCGACCTGGGGGTCAACGTCGCCGACGTGGCTCAGGCCCTGCGACTCGGCGTCGCCGGCGACGACAAGATCAGCAGCTACGTGGAGGGCGGCGAGGAGTACGAAGTCCACACGCGCCTGGCGCCCCAGTACCGGCGCGACGTATCCGGCCTGGACCTGCTCCTGGTCAGCACCACCGACGCCACCGGCGGCCGCGGCACGGTCACGCTCGACCAGGTCACGCAGTTCGTCAACGGCATCTCCCCCGCGGCCATCGAGCGCTACAACCGCAACCGGCAGTACACGCTCAAGATCAACCTGGTGCCCGGCTTCTCCCAGGGCGCGGCCACCGACGCGGCCCTGCGGATCATGAAGGACCAGAAGCTCGGCCCGGCATACCGCGTGGTGGCCACCGGTCCGCAGCGCGAGTTCAAGCGCACCTTCACCGCCTTCCTGATGGCCTTCCTGATGTCGTTCCTGATCATGTACCTGGTGGTCGCGGCGCAGTTCGAGTCGTTCAACCACGCGCTGGTGATCATGATCACGCTGCCGCTGACGATGCCGTTCGCCATGCTCTCGCTACGCCTCAGCGGCGAGTCGCTGAACATCTTCTCGATGCTCGGCATGCTCGTGCTGCTGGGCGTGGTGAAGAAGAACGCGATCCTGCAAGTGGACCGCGCGAACCAGCTCCGCGAGGCGGGGATGTCGCTCCATGACGCCACGGTGCAGGCGTGCAAGGACCGGCTGCGGCCGATCTTGATGACCACCCTGGCGTTCGTGGCGGGGATGGTGCCGCTGGTCCTGGCGCGCGGGACGGGCGCGGGCACGAGCCGGGCCACGGGCGGGGTGATCGTGGGCGGCCAGATGCTCTCGCTGCTCCTCACCCTGGTGGCGGCGCCGGTGTTCTACGTCGTGCTCGACGACTGCCACGGTGGCCGGTCATCGTCGTCAACGTATCCTGCTTGGCGCCGGCCCTCACCCCAGCCCTCTCCCGGCGGGAGAGGGGGCCGGACACGGCGGCCGAAGGGTCAGCACCGTACCACGCCCTTGATGTACCCCTCGGCGGCGTTCATCGCCACCGTGTAGGCCTGGTGCACCTCGGCCAACGGCCAGTAGTGGCTGATCGCGTCGTCCAGGTCCCATGCGCCACGCGCGGCGAAGCTGAGGCCGAGACGCAGCTCTTCCATCCGATCGGGCGCGTACATGGGGTGCGGGTTGCGCAGGACCACACCGCGGTCGAGGCGCGCCAGGTTGCTTAGCCTGACCTCGTGGTTGAGCCACGAGATGAGGTTGATCACCGGCCGGAAGCCGCCCACGAGCTGCACCGCGAGGTCCAGACCGGCGCCCACCCCGGTGGCCTCGCCCACCACGGCACACATCCGCCCCTCGGTGATCTCGCGGACCTGAGCGACGGGGTCTTCGTCGGCCCGCACGGTGTGGGTGGCGCCCTGCCGCCGGGCAAACTCGAGCCGCTCGGGCTTCAGGTCCACGGCGATCAGGTTGCGCGCCGAGTGCCGTACGCCGCTGACCGACACAGCGCCCATGAAACCGCAGCCGACGAGGCAGAGGTCGGCGCCGAACTCGTGGTTCCAGCCCCGCGAGCAGGTGACGAGGCAGGCCAGCACCTCGCCGATGGCGTGGTCGGTGGGCAGGCTGTCGGGCACCGGGGCGAGGCTGGCGGGCGAGGCGACGGCGTAGCCGGCCATGCCGGGCCCCCAGTAGCCCGAGACGCGCTGCCCGACGTGCCAGGGGCCCTTAACGTCGGCGCCGAGCTCGACGATCTCGCCCACCGGCTCATGCCCGAGGCCGATGAACTCGGTTCCGGCGGGGCCATGGAGCCAGCCTTGCCGCTCGCTATGGCAGATCCCGCAGGCGAGGTTGCGGATCACGACGACGTCTGGACGCGGGTTGAGCTCGGCGTCCTCAAGCTCGACGGTCTGCGGGGCGGTGACGCGGGCGCGGGTGATCTTCATGGCGGGTGCTCCAGGCGGTCGATGTGTCGCGGCCGACTGCCAGGAAATCGGGGACTGGCTCCGCAGGTCCGCCGGAGGTGCCTGTCCCCGTTTTCCGGTCACCGAAGACGACGCGCCGGGCAGGTTCGACGGGTCCGGCCGGTCTCCTCGCGGTCAGGACTCAGGTGCGAACGTGAGCAGCGAGGGCAGCCCGGCGGCGGCGAAGTTGCGGTCGATGTCCTCGAACATCTCGACGGTGCGCATGGCGATCAGGGCTTCGTAGGGCTTCATGTCGCCGGCGTTGGCGGAGCGGAGGGAGCGGTGGTAGCGCTTGCGGCCGGTGGAGTCGCCGCGAAGGGTGAGGTAGAAGGGCAGGCCCGCGGCGCGGAGGACCATCATAAGGATGATCCTGGATAGACGGCCGTTGAAGTCGGGGAAGGGGTGGATGCGGACGAAGCCGTAAGAGAAGCGCGCGGCAATCTGGAATGGGTAGTCGAGGAGGTCATCCAGCCCTACCTGGGCCGTCTCACGCGCGAAACGAGCCATGCACGAAGGAACCGACTCTGGCGCTGGGAAGACAAAGCCCTCCACGACACGGGAGTCCCTCCGGTAGTCGCCCGCCACGACGCCCGCATCCGCCCCGAGGAGGCCCTCCGCCAACCTCCGGTGGCATGAGCTCAGCCACCGCTCTGTGAGAAAGCGCGGAGGCGCCCCCCACGGGTCCGCGTCGGCCTCGCCGAGCTCCGCCAAGCAAGCCTGGATATCCGGCTCGAGTTCCGCTCTCCGGCCCTCCGTCCCACCAGCGGCGAACCCCCGCAGCAGGTTGACTTGATGCCAAGTGAGCGCCCGGAGCATAGCTTCCGCAGCAGCGATGGCGTGCCGTCGCACTTCCTCGAAGGACCGACTGCGATCACCCATACTCATGCTGCGTCGCAGGTGATCGAGCGTGAGGCCCTCCCGTCCGAAAGTAGCGTCCCAGTCGGCGGTAGTGAACGCGGGGAGCGGGCCTCCGCCCTCTTGGCGGAAGGCATCGTGAATGGGAAAGGCGTTCGAGAGGGCCTCTTTGACGATCTTCCGGTTTTCAGCGCGGCTCGATGTTCCCGCGCCTTCGATGGCGTTGCTCTCGAAGACGAGATCGTACAGCGACGAGCTTCCCCTCCGGTGCAGCTCGGCCTGGGCGGGCGCATCGTACGGCACCTTGTGAACCGCATAGAGATACCAATGCCCCCTCTCCGTCCAGTACTCCCAGTTCCGGTACCACGGCCCGCTCGGCCGCTCCGGCGGCTGCCACTCCATCGCTCGCCTCTCCCCATCCGCGGAAATCACGGGACAGACACTCTTTTCGGCAGACCGAAAACAGCGTCAGTCCCGGAGTTTCCGCTCACGTCGTTGCTGGCGCGTGTCGCTCGCTCGCCTCTCCGCATCCGCAGAGCTGATGCGTGTCGATCACTCGCTCCTGCGCATCCGCGGAAATCACGGGACAGACACTCTTTCCGGCAGACCGAAAACAGCGTCAGTCCCGGAGTTTCCGCTCACGTCGTTGCTGACGCGTGGCGTTCGCTTCACCTCGCTGGCGTCGGCGCGTTGTACGGCAGCGCCCTCTCCACCTCCGGCCACAGCTCCCGCGCGAACGGCTTCAGCGCCTCCAGCGATGCCTGCGACGTCCCGCACCACGGCACCGCAAAGTGGATCTGCGTCCAGATCGTCGTCGTGTTCCGCAGGCTCTCCCGTTGCTGCTCGCCAAACTCCGGCGTCGTCCGCTCGCCGTTCGTGAAGGTGTACACCGCCAACAGCTCCGGCCGGCCGTGGCGGCCCACCACCAGCTCCCTGAACGGCAGCGCCCGGCCCGACAGCTCCAGCGTCACATCGTCCTTGCCCAGAATCTCGCTCCCTGCGCCCCGGTAGCAGGCCTGCGGCGTGTGCAGGCTGCGCCGGCCTCGGCCGCAGATCACGATCACCTGCATGTCCGGCTGGCCCGGCTGCTGGTACACCCGCTGAAGCAGCGCCACGTCGCCCAGCTCCGCCTTGACCCGCGGGTCGGCCGGCACGTCTTCGCCCCGCCACGCGCCGAGCTTCAACGGCACCCCGGCGAAGCTCACCTCCGGCACCGCCAGCTCCGGCGGCGCCGTCGCCAGGCCCACCACCCCCAGCGCCACCAGGAGCCCCGCGAGCGCCGCCACCGGCTGCCAGGCGAGGCCCCCGCGGGCCGGCTCGCCCGCCGGCGCCGGCGCACCGGCCAGGTCCGCCTCGCGGCCCACCACCAGCCGTGCCGCGCCCAGGAGCAGCCCCACCGCCACGAACAGCATCAGGAACCCCGACACATCGTGGAACCTGCCCACCGCGAAGTCGTGGCCCCACAGCCGCCCCACCACCAGGATCAGGAACAGCCTCACCACGTTGGCCAGGACCGCCAAAGGCGCCGCGAGGAGCGCGATGACCACCTTCCGCCGCCGGTCGGTGTCTGTCAGCCAAGCCACCAGCAGGCCGACCATCACCAGCCCGAGCACCGCTTTGAACCCGCTGCACTGGACGCCCACCACGTATTCCTGCCCGTCCAGCCACATCCGCTCGCCGGTGGCAAACGCGCTGGCGCCGGTGGGCAGGCTGGGCAGGAGCGGGGCGAGCCTGGCGGAGACGAGCTGGAGGGGGAAACTGTAGTCGTAGATCAGCAACTGTGGCACCGGCACCGCGAACGCCAGGAACGCCAGCGGGAACCACGCCGCGCGGTAGACCCGCGGGCCTGCGATAGTCAGGACCGCCGCGTGCAGCATGAGGTAGAGCGACGCCGCCACCGCCACGTTGATGTCGCGCAGATGGCCCACTGCGTAGCACAGCGCAGCCACAGCGGCGACGGCCAGGCCGGGCCACCAGGTGCGCCGCTCCGCCGCCCGGATGGCGCCGCGCGAGCGCCACAGCAGCCACGCGGCGAGCAGCGGCACCAGCGGGCCGTGGGAGTAGTAGGGGTTCTGCCGCCAACCGGCGACGATCCACCCGAGCGAGGCATGGTAGGCGAACAGCGCCGCGAGGGCGAGCGTGGCGGCGGCGGGGATCACGGCCTGGCCCCCAGCCGCTGGACCAGTGCCTCGCAGTCGGTCTGGCCGGGGAAGACCGCGCCCGGCGTGCCGGCCTGCCGCCTGGCTACGGTCTGCAGCTCGAGCGCCCGGCGGGCGGAGGTTCTCGCCCTGGCGGATCAGGACCCAAGCCAGGGTGTCCTGGAGGTTGGCGTCGGACGGCCGCGCGGCGAGGGCACGCTCGATCAGCGCGCGGGCGGTCTTCAGGTCGCGGCGGCCCTCGGCATAGAGGAACGCGAGGTTGTTGAGCACCCGCACATTGCTCGGGTGGCTGCGCAGAGCGATCAGGTAGCTCTGCTCGGTGGGGTCGGGCCCCTGGTCCGGTGTCGCCCCGGCACGCTGGAGGAGCACGCCGCGGCGCTCGGCCAGCTCGGGCAGGTAGCGCGGGTCCTCGCGGGCGAGCTGGACGTACAGCTCATCGGCGTGGCGTACCTGCTCGTGGCCGGCGAACAGGTCGGCGATGGCCATCCGGAGCCGGGTGTCGATGGGTGCGAGGCGCCAGGCCTGGTCGAGCGCTGCGGCGGCCTGGTCGGTCAGGCCCTGATCGAAGAGCACACGGCCGTAGGCGAAGTGGACCTGGGGATCGGCCGGATGCCGCTCGGCGAGCCTGGCCAGCGCCTGACGCCCGGCGCGAGTGTCGGCCGTGCGGGCCAGGCTGAGCGCCCGGTTGACGGCGATGGGCACGTCGTCCGGGTGCGCGGCGAGCCACGGGTCGGAGAGCTTCACGACCTCGTCGTTGCGGTGCTGGGCGAAGAGGAGGTTGCTGAGCGCGGTGAGCGTGGCGGTGGAGGGCTCGGCGCGCCAGGCGTCGCGGAGCCAGCGCTCCATCCCGGCGGAGTCGCCGGTGGCACGGGCGAGGAGGAGCCGCAGGCTGCGCGCCTCGGCCGACCCGGCTGCGGCGGCGTCCAGGCGGGCGGCGAACTGCCGGCCCTCGTCGAGCCGGCGGGCGTCGAGGGCGGCGGCGCCGAGCCGGAGGAGCGCCAGCCGCTGCCGCGGATCGAGCGTGAGCGCGCGGCGGTAGCTGGCGGCGGCCATGTCGGGCAGGTCGAGGCGGCCGTAGAGGTCGCCCAGCTCGGCCTGGGCCGCGGCGTCGTTGGCGTAGCCGCGATCCAGCTCCTGCACCAGGCGGAGCGCCTCGTCGCGGTCGCCGTGCGCGATCCGGATGTCGGCCAGACGGGTCAGGGCGCCCCGGTGGTGTGAGACCTTCCGCAGCACCTGCTGATAGGCGTCCACGGCGGCGAGCCAGTTGCGCCGGGCGGCCTCGGCATCGCCCACGGCGGCCAGGGCTTCGGCGCCGGGGCTGCTCCGCGCGGCGGCGTAGAGCGCCTGGAGGGTGGCGGGCAGGTCGGGGGTGAAGGCGGGGCCGAGGCGACCGCATCCCGCGAGCCAGAGGCAGAGGCCGAGAGTGATGACTGATGCGTGGCAGGAGACTGCCGGGCAGCGCCGCTCCGGCCCCCTCTCCCCTCGGGAGAGGGTTGGGGTGAGGGCATCCGAACATACGGGCGCGTCTCGCATGGCCCTCACCCCAGCCCTCTCCCGGGGGGAGAGGGGGCCGGAACCAGACTCATCGAAGCTACCGGGTTCTCTCGCATCACACATCACTCATCACTTGACTGGGTTAGACACCGTTCCTCGCCGAACGGGCGCGGCGCTTGGCGGGTCTCCTACGGCGCGGTGTCGAGGGCGCGCTGGTAGGCCTCGAGGTGCACCCGGGCGGAGCGCTCCCAGGTGAACTCGGCGGCGCGGAGGCGGCCGTGCTCGGCGAGGCGGGCGCGCTCGGCCGGGTCGCCGAGGAGCCGGGCGATGGCTTCGGCCCAGGCCGCCGTGTCGGTGGGTGGGAGGTGCGGCGCGGCGTCGCCAGTAACCTCCACCAAGGCGGGTGTGGTGCTCACCACCGCCGGCGTGCCGCAGGCCATCGACTCCAGCGGCGGGAGCCCGAACCCTTCGTAGAACGAGGGATAGAGGCTGAGCGTGGCGCCGGTGTAGAGGGCGGGCACCTCGTCGTCGGGCACGTAGCCGGTGAAGCGGACGAACTTCTGAAGCTGGAGATCCTCGACGGCGCGATCGATCTCATCGAGGAGCCAGCCGCGTTTGCCAACGACCACGAGCGGGATCTGCACGCCGTAGCGCGTGCGTGCCTCGGCATACGCGGCGAACAGCCCCGGAAGATTCTTCCGCGGCTGCAGCACGCCGACGCTGAGGAGGTACTCCGCGGGCAGCTCATACAGCGCGCGGACGGCCTCGACCAGGTGCTCGGCGGCGGGCTGGTACTCGGGTCCGATACCGTTCGGTGCGGCGAAGACACGGTCGGGCGGGAGCCGGTAGAGCTCGAGCAGATCGTTCCGAGTGGTCTCGGAGACGCCCACCACGGCGCCCGCCCGGCGCGCGGTCCAGGGCACCAGGGTGCTCAGCCACCAGCGGTCGAAGCGGCGAAAGGTGTGGGGGTAGCGGACGAACGAGCAGTCGTGAACGGTGCTGACGAAGGGGCAGGGGAGCTTGGGCGGCGCGGTGTACTGCAGGTGGATCAGGTCGCAGCCGAGGCGGCGGGCGAGGCGGGGGAGGGCAAAGAGCGTCCACAGCCGCCCGCGCGGCCGCTCTACGACCTCGATCGCCAGGTTGTCCGCCGCGTGCAGCAATCCATGGGGCGGCTCGCCGTCCAGGGCCACGGTGAAGCGGTGCTCGGGCGCCACGCGTGGGAGCGCTTCGAGCAGGCCCAGCCAATAGGTTCGGTCACCGGTCTTCGCCGCCAGGATCACGCGGGCGTCGAGCAGGACGTGCATCGTGGTCCTCGACTCAGGTTGTAGCCGATCGCGGCGCCCCGGGTCAACCACGGCGGCGACCTGAACCGCTCCTTGCTCCCAGCCGTCTGATTGGTTGACTCTCCGGACCGTGATGGGTACAACCTATCCTCGGCACACGTCCACGGAAGAGGTGACCATGAGCGACGATTTACGGACGGCGATCAAGACCATGATCGTCGAACGGCTGTTTCTGGATCGGAAGGGCGTCAAGCCGGCGGACATCGCCGATGGCGCCGACCTGATGGAGACCTTCGGCATCGATTCCGTGGCGCTGTTCGAGATCGTCGTGGGCGTCGAGGAAGACTACGGCGTGGCGATGGGCGAAGAGGACTTCAGCATCGAGCACTTCCAGAGCGTCGACCGGATCGTCGCCCTGATCGAAGCCAACGCCTAGCACGCCGGTGGCCGTGCGCGCCGGGTTCGTCAACCACGTGGGGGTGGTGAGCGGGGCCGAGGAGAGCCTCCTCACCCTCCTGGCGCATCTCGACCGGCGGCGCATCGAGCCGCTCCTGTTCTGCCCCGACGGTCCGCTCGCCCGGCGCGCCGCGGCGCTCGGCGTGAGCGTCCACCCCGTGCCGTTCGGCCGCCTCCACCGGCGCGGCGGCGCCGTGGAGCGCGCGCGGAGTTGCATGCGGCTGGCCGGCGCCGCGCTGCATCTGCTCCGCGGCGGGGAGAGGCTCGACGTGCTCCACGCCAACTCCGCCTCCGCCGCGCTGGCCGCCCTGCCGCTCCACGCGCTCCGCGGAGTCCCGCTGGTGTGGCACGTGCGCGATCTGCTCCTGCCGCCCGGCCTGGTGCGGCGGCTGGCCGGCCCGGTCTCGGCCGCCGTGGCCATCTCCCGCGCGGTGGCCGAGCGGCTCCGGCACGACGGGTTCCCGGCGGAGCGAATGCGGGTGATCCCGAACGCCCTCGATCCCGCGCTCCGCCGGCCCACGCGCGAACGCGACGAGGTGCGGGCCGAGCTGGGCTTCGCGCCGGACGACGTGGTGGCGATCGCCGTGGGGCAGCTCGTGCCGTGGAAGGGCCACGACCTGCTGCTGGAGGCCTTCGCGCGCGCGGCGCCCATTCCCGCCCCCTCTCCTTGCCAAGGAGAGGGTTGGGGCGAGGTCCGGTCGCCACGCGGGGGTCGCGATGCCGAGCTGCCACCTGTCGGCGTGGGACCTCCCCCTGCCCCCTCCTTGGCAAGGAGGGGGAGCACTGAGGTCCGGTTGGTGATCGTCGGCACCGACCTCTTCGGCGAGCACGCGGAGTACGTCGCGGCGCTCAAGCGCCGGGCGACGGAGCCTGACCTGGCGGGGCGGGTGGTGCTCACGGGCTACCGGGGCGACGTGCCGGACCTGCTCGCAGCGGCGGATCTGCTGGTCCTGCCGTCGCGCGGCGAGCCGTTCGGGCGGGTCTTGCTGGAGGGCATGGCGGCCGGTCTGCCGGTGGTGGCGACCCGGCCGGGCGGGCCGTGCGACATCGTGCTGTCGGGGCGGACGGGACTGCTGGTGCCGCAGGACGACGCGGCGGCGATGGCGGCCGGGCTGATGGATGTGGTATCCATGTCGGCAGATGAGCGCCGGCGGATGGGCGCGGCCGGGCGGCGGCGGGTGCTGAGCCGGTTCCGCCCGGAGTCGCACGCCGCGGCGATGGGCGAGCTGCTGGAGCAGGTGGCGGCGGGAGCGCGGCGGTGAGGAGTGCACGACGGCGGCGGGGCCAGACGACGCGGCAGATCGTGGCGATCCTGGCGGCCGCCGCCGTCGCGTGCCTCCTGCTGACGGCGCTGGCCGGGTGGCTGGTGCCGGGCGCGATGGCGGTGGCGTAGGAGGCGGGGATGGGCGAGACGCCGGCGGCGTTCGACCTGCGACGTTACTTCGCGCGGGCCGGCGCGTGGGCCGCCGCGCTGCTCCTCGTCTCGCTGGCCACGCCGCCGGGGCGGTGGCTCTGGGAGGCCTGCACCGCCTGGCTGGTAAGCGGCTTCCTGCACGCCTCGGGCCACCACGTGGTGTGCCACGGGCTCACCATGCAGGTCGAGGATCTGCCGGTGCGGCGGGTGGTGGCGCTGTGGACGGCGGCGCCGGTGTGGGGCGTGGGCGCGGCGTGCATGTTGGCCTGGCCGGCGCGCTGGACGCAGCGGCTGGGCGGGCTGTTGCTCCTGCTGGTCAACACGGTGCTGGTCAACGCCGTGGCGCTGGGGTGGGTGGCGCAGACGCCGGCGAAGATCGGCGTGGGTGAGGAAGGTGCCGGGGCGGCCGCCTCGTACGAGCCGTTCGTGACCGCGCTCCGGCTCGCGTATCCCGTGGCGATGACCGTGACGCTCTGCCTAGTGCTGCTTTACTGGCTGACGCGGGTGGTGCCGGAACGGCGGCCGGCGAGTGGGGTGCGGCAGGCGGCGGAGCGGCTGCCGCACGTGGAGCGCGAGGAGACGGGTGGCAATGGCCGAGAGCCGTGACGCCGGCGGCGACCGCCGGGCGGCCGAGATGCGCGAGCTGAGCCAACGCATCATCGGCAACGTGGAGAAGGTGGCGCTGGGCAAACGGCACGTGATCGTGCACGCCCTGGCGGCGGTTCTGGCCGAAGGGCACGTGCTGTTCGAGGACGTGCCGGGCGTGGCCAAGACGATGATCGCGCGGTCGCTGGCGGTCTCGCTGGGCTGCACGTTTCGCCGGGTGCAGTGCACGCCCGACCTGCTGCCCACGGAGATCACGGGCTCGTCGATCTTCAACCAGAAGAACCTCGAGTTCGAGTTCAAGCCGGGGCCGGTTTTCACCCACGTGCTCCTGGCCGACGAGGTGAACCGCGCCACGCCGCGCACGCAGGCGGCGCTGCTGGAGTGCATGGGGGAGCGGCAGGTGTCGGCCGACGGTGTGACCTACGATCTGCCGCGGCCGTTCCTGGTGGTGGCGACGCAGAACCCGGTGGAGCAGGAGGGCACCTTCCCGCTCCCCGAGGCGCAGCTCGACCGCTTCCTGGTGCGGCTCAGCGTGGGTTATCCATCGCTGACGGCGGAGCAGGAGATGCTCGAGGCGCAGCGACTGCGGCATCCCATCGAGACCTTGCAGTCGGTGGTCAACAAGGAGCAATTCGTGGCGCTGCAGCAGGCGGTGCGCGAGGTCTACGTCCACGAGCAGATCCGGGCCTACATCGCGCAGCTCGTGCACGCCTCGCGGAAGCACGACCACCTCTTGCTGGGCGGCAGCCCGCGGGCGAGCCTGGCGCTCTACCACACGGCTCAGTCGATGGCGCTGATGGAGGGCCGGACGTTCAAGGGGCGGGTGGTGGTGTTGCCGGACCACGTGCGCGAGATGTTCCCCTACGTGATGGCGCACCGCATCATCGTGAAGCCCGAGAGCCGGCTGTCGGGGGTGACGGCGGAGAAGGTGACCGAGGATCTGTTGCAGTCGGTGCCGGCGCCGGTGGCGAGGAACTGATGAAGCGGCCCGAGTGGTGCAATCTGAGGGAGTTCAGGTGCTATGCACCGACGGCGGTGCTGATGCTGGGGCTGCTGGTGCTGACGGGCTGGGGTCTATGGCTGATGCAGGGCAAGGAAGTGCGGGCGATTCAGCCGCGGCACATGGTGATGGGGTTTCTGGGGTGGATCGTGGCGGGGCCGGTGATTGTAGGGCTGTTCCGGGGCTGGCGGAGGCAGCGGCGGCACCTGGGGCGGGGGAGGTGAGTGCGCCACGTGTTGTACAATGGAGGGCAGGCAGGGCGGTGTGATGGATGTGCCGCGGATGTACCGGGCGATGCGTGCGGCGGAGGACGGGCGACCCAAAGTGTCAAACACCGCGCTCGGGCTGGGCGTGCGGGCGCCGGGCGACCCAGGCAAGCCCGACGTGTGGCCCGACGAGGATGGCGATCTGCAACCGGGCGGAGGCGGCATGTCCGTCGTCCCGGAGTGGCAACTGCTTCCGCCACATCGTCGGCCGGGGCACCCCAAGACCCCACAGGACACGAAGGTCTGGATGATGGGCAATGGTCCGTTTGTCTTTGCGGCGGTGACGGAGGTGCTGCAACTGAGGCCCGACGACGAAGCGAAGGGCTCACCCGAGCATGGCGTCGTCGAGCCGGCGGTTGTGATAGCTCTGGACAGCTACCGGTCCGCGTTAGCCGGAACGCGCGCGTGCTGGCAGCCAGTAGACCTGGAGGGCGAGCGATGAGTGCGCTGGTCGAGGGGACCGCATCGGCGTTCGAGGAGATGGCCGACGTGATGCTACGGCTCCAGGACCTGCACGGCCAAGGGAAGACGGATACGGACGAGGCCGAGGAGGTCCGGTGCGTGGGCGACGACGCCTGGTACAGGCTCAGCACAGAGGAGAAGCGCCGCGCTGACGGGCTGTCGTCCGACCTCCTGATGTTGAGCGGCGAGGAGACCCTCTCCACTCGCGACACGGTGCCGATGAGCCCCGAGCAGTGGCGTGCCGAGTACCTCGGCGCGCGCGAGAATGGCGACCACTGGCGTGTGCTAGAGCTGCTGCGCCACCCGGCACGGAGCATTGATGAGAAGCAGGTAGCCCTCGCTCGTGGTATCGTCTACTTCCGACTCGGTCTGGCTCAGGCGGCGTCTGCGTTCTTCGTGCACGCTTGGCGACTCAGTCATGATCCGGACGGCCGCCTCGTCATGGCGGCCCTCTTCCTCCTTGAAGACCGCTGGGAGGAGGCCTTAGAGCTAGCTCAGGAAGTCCTTCAGGACCGAGCCGACGATGCGACCTCGCTCCTCGCGGCCGGCCTGGTGTTGCTGCGAGCAACTCATGAGGAGCGACCAAACACCCCGCCAGACGCCCTCCAGACGGCCTTGCGGTTGTTCGAGCGCGCGCTTGCACAACTGCAAGCCGACCCCGAGGTGCAACCGCAGGCGGACCTGGAGAGGTTCGCCCGCACGGGGTTGGCGGCGTGCCACCTCTTGCTGTTCCGTCAATATGGCGGCGCTGACATTGACGGTCTCAGGATCGCTGACGCTGTGCCCGATGCCGCCGGCGAGCTGATCCGTAGCATCGACGACCAAGCCCGCGAGCTGATCCCGTTGGCCGCCTGACCCGCCCACCCGAGTCCACCATGCGTCGCTCCGCCGCCCTGCTCCTTGCGACCGTCCTCTCCCCCGCCCTCGCCGGCTCCCTTTCCGGCCCGTACACCGACCCCACCTACCTCCTCAATGTCCCCTTCGGCGCCCACTCGCACTGGATCCAGCCCTGGCGCGCCTACCTCGAGACCGTGCCCGCCCAGCGGTTCGTCGAGGCCATCGGAGTCAATCTCAACCTCGACCGGGAGAACCCCGACCTGGTCTGCCGGATGCTCGGCGAGAACGGCGTGCGCGTCGCCCGGATCGAGGTCGGCTGGGCGCAGGTCGACTGGGACGATGAGACGAAGCTCAACGGCGCGGACCGGCTGCGCGAGCGGCTCCTGGCCTGCCGGCGCTGGAGTCTCCGGCCGCTGATTCTCCTCAACGCCCACCACGGCGCGCCCGGGCCGGTGCGGTTCTTCGAGCGCGCCGTCACCGCGGACGCGGCCGTCGGCGACCGGAAAGTCACCCTCGACCTCGCCGGCGGGCTCGTCCTCGGCCGCAGCGGGCTGAACAACCTCACCGACTACTGGGCCGCCGAGGCCCTCGTCACCGCCGTCGAGGGCAACACCATCGCCCTCTCCAAGCCGCTCCCCAAGCCCATCGCCGCCGGCACGCGCGTGCCGATGGCCACGCTCAAGTACCGCCCCTTCTCCGAGCCGGGCAGCCCCGACTTCGCCGAGACCGTCGCCGCCTGGCAGCGCTACACCCTCACCGTCGCCCGCTTCGTGACCGAGATACTTGGCACCCGGCAGGCGCCGGACCGCGGCTTCGACATGGAGATCTGGAACGAGATGAGCTTCGGCTCCAACTTCACCTCCATCAACAACTACTACCGGCCGGAGCTGCTGAAGTACCGCTGGGACACCATCTACGGCAACCTGGTCAAGGCCACCTGCGAGGTGGCCGACCAGCATCCGGACGAGTTCGCCGGCGTGCGCTTCGACGACGGCTTCGGCAACACCCTCCCCTGGCCTGCCTCGTCGCTGGAGCCGCCTCGCGTCGCCGCCATCGGCAAGCACCCGTATGCGGGCCGGAAGAGTTACCCCAAGGACGAGTACAAGGGCACTCGGCTCAACGCGCTGGGCAAGCCGGACGAGTACGCCCCCACCTACACGGCCTGCTTCCCCGAGTACTTCGCCACCGCGCTGCAGACCGAGACGATGGCCCGCGAGACCGCGCCCATCGTCAACGAGTTCTACGGCACCCAGCGCGGCCGCACCGCCCGGCCGGGCAACCCCTGCACGGTCTGGATCACCGAGGTCGGCTACGGGCCAAACGAAGACGGCGTGACGGACGTGGACACGGCTTTGCAGCTCAAGGCCAAGGCCGTCGCGCGGTACCTCGCGTTCTACGTCAACAAGGGCGTGGACAAGCTGACGTTCTACGCCGCCGCCGGGGGCGACCTGTGGCTCGGCCTGGTGCGCGACAGCTTCCTCGACTACGCCCGGCGGGAAAACGCCTGGCCCGCCGACAGCGACCGCTACGTCTCGCCCGCCCTGGCCGTGATGCGGCGGATGAGCGCGGTGATGCGGGTCGACCTCGACCCGCGGCTGACCGCCACGCGCGTGCTGCGGGTGGAGGGCATTCGCGACGAGCACGACCACTTCCAGTTCCCGGGCGACGGCACGCCCGAGCATCCGCCGCTCTACGACCGGGAGGTGCTGGCGATCCTGCCCTACCAGGCGAACGCCAGGCGCTTCGTGATCGCCTGGTACGTGATGTCGCGGGACATCAAGGCGTCGCTGCCGGCCGAACGGTTCACGGTCACGCTGTCGGGCCTGCGCCCGCGCGGCGCCGTGTTTCGGGGCTATGATCCGCTGGCCGACCAGCCGGTGGAGGTGGCGGCGAAGGCGCTGGGAGAGGATCGGGTGGAGCTGGGCCTGCCCACGGTGGACTACCCCTGCCTGCTCACCGTCCAGGAGGGGTAGGCGCGCCGGGCGTCTTTTTACGGCCGCCGCATCGCCCCGAAATCGCGGCGTAATCAAGATGGCGCACACTACGCCAGGACGGCGGACGCGAAGCCGCGCCGCCGTGCACGGCGAAGTCGGCCCGGCCGACCCGAGACGAGAGGGACCATGAAGCAAATCGAGTGCGTCACCCGAGCCCTGAAACTCGCCCAGATCAAGGACGCGCTGAACGAGATCGGCGTGGCGGGGATGACCGTCACCGACGTGCGCGGCTGTGGGCAGCAGAAGGGCCGGCAGGAGCTTTACCGGGGGAACGAGTACACAGTGTCGCTGCTCCCCAAGATCAAGATCACGGTGGTCGTGCCCGACGACCTCGCCCAGAAGGTGATCGAGAGCATGCTCAGCACCGCCCGCACCGGGGAGATCGGCGACGGTAAGATCTTCGTTTCGTCGCTCGACCGGGTGATCCGCATCCGCACGGGCGAGGAGAACGACGAGGCCATCTGACCCTCCGCCGGGGAGTACCGCGCCGTCGCACGGTCAACGCCGCGCCAGCCCGCCGCCCGCCGGCTCGGCTGAGACCGCCATGGACTGGCAGGCCTACCTCGGCCAGTTCGACATCGTCTACCGCCAGCGCTCCCCGGTCTGGGCCGACGGGCTGCCACTGGGCAACGGGTCGCTCGGCGCCTTGGCCTATGAACCGTTCCACCCCGAATGGGTGATCAACAAGAACGACGTCTGGGACTACCGCCACCCGACCTTCCGCCGGCACACGCCCGAGGAGATGCGGCGCATCGCCGACGAGGGCCTCGACTACGCGCAGGCGATGGCCGACGAGAACCTCTCCGGCTCCGGTCTCTACCCGTGTCCCAAGACCTGTGGGCAGCTCCGCATCCGGTTCGGCCAGGCGTCCATCTTTGCCCCGGGGCACCGTATCACCAAACGACTCGACCTCCACCAGGCCACGCTCCACACCGACCTGGACAGGCACCTCTCGCACCCCCGCATCGCGAGCTTCATCTGCGCCGAGCGCAACGTGATGGTGGTGAGCGTGCGCCATGTCTCGGCGATGACGGCCTTCACCAACCATGTGGACCTCACTCGCACGCCCGACGCTCAGATGCCGCCCTGCGAGCCCGCCGCCGAGGGCGACACCCTTTGGCTGGACCAGCCCTTCCACGACGGGTTCCGGTTCGTGCTGATGGCGCGGGTGGTGCCCACGCGCGCCGAGCCCGACTACGCCGCGCTGTTCAGGGAGACGGTGCAGGAGCGCTGGTGGCCGGTGATCGAGCCGTCGGGCGAGGTGGCCGGCCGCGTCGAGGGGCAGTATGCCGTGGCC
>JACPDV010000089.1 GCA_016183835.1 Armatimonadota bacterium | reverse complement strand
GGAAGTCCGTGCCGTTGTGGCTCACCGAGAGGCCCGTGCTCGAGACCGTCAGGCCGGTGTTGAAGATGTCTCCGGTGGCGTGCTTGGCCCGTGCCTGAGCCGCCGGCATCTTGGGCGACAGGCCGATGCTGCTCACCATGTAGTAGAGCCGGCCGAGGACGATCAGGTACGGGTCCTTGATGCCTTCGACGCCCTCCAGGTCGGCCGAGACGAAGACCTTGCGGCGGCGGGTCACGTCGAGCTGTTCGGGAGAATCGGCTTCCACCACGTCGGTGCGCCATTGGGACGTCTCGGGGTCGACGTAGCTGACGTACCAACGCCACACGCCGTCGAGGCCCTTCATGAGCGCGCAGCGCTCGATGCTTTCGGAGTCGAGCTGCTCCTTGCGGCACTCCCAGATGTCCTGGAAGGCGATCCCGTTGCAGCTCATCGCGATGCGGGTGATGCCGCCGCGCACCGGGCGGGGCTGGCGGAGGCGGTAGGTGAGGTAGAACAGGCGCGTGTCGGCGTCGTGGAACACACCGGGCGCACCGGCCCACCAGCCGGGACCTTCACCGCCCGGCTGCCTGACGACGATGCCGGTCAGCGGGTTGAAGAGCGGGGCGACGGCGCCGAGACGGCGGCTGTGGGACAGGGGACGGCGCCCGGGCGAGCGGCATCTTAGCACAGCCGGGCGCACTCGTGGGCGGGGTGCTGCGCGATGCCTGACGGGGACGTAACGATCGGGTGGGTTGCCGCGCTTACGCGGCGCCCGGATCTGTGCTAGGATGGTCCTGCGCCGGAGCCGGTGCGGCCGCGCGGATGAGTGTCGTCGTCGAGGACGGTGTGCTTGGCGGCTTCGGGATCGCGGTACTGCCCGGCGACCGTGCTGACAATCGCAAACACAACGCCGGCGATGAAGAACAGCGCGGCGACAGTGGCGATGGGCAGCCAGTGAGGGATACTCATGGGGCGCAACCTGCTCGGTCCGTCGAGTGTCGGCTCTTCCGAGAGTATGCGGCCGGCGGCTGAGGCGGTCAAGGCGGCTGACCCGGCGGCCGTCCCCCGAGGTTTGGGGAGCGTGCGATGAGGGAATACCTGCTTCCGCTCCTACTCATCGCGGCGGGCTCGCTGCCCGGCCTGCTGTATCCCTTCGCGTCGTACGCCCTGTGGCGGCGCGGGCGCGTGCTCGAGGAAGCCGATGTCCGGCGCTGGGTGCGCCGCGGCTGGTACTACGAGATCGTCTTCACCGTGGTCGCCGTGGTGGTCACCATCCCGCTCCAGGGCTACGACTGGATGCTGGTGGCGACCGGCTTCATTGCTGCCCCGGCGCTGTTTGGTGTGCTCGGCGTGGTGGTCTACGCCGAGCGGCAGCGGCTGTCGCAGGCGCAGTTCCCCAGCCCCACGAGGATGCGCACCATCTCCGTGGAGAACCGGCAGGAGCTGCGCTACGTGTCCACCGAGCTGGCCAACGACCTGAGCCGGATGTTCGACGCGCAGGAGGCCAGCGGGCGGGGTTTGGCCGTGGGCCGCACCGGCAACCGTGAGATCGAGGACATCGACCGCATCATGCAGCGCCTGCGCGCCACCATCCAGCGCACCCGTGAGCTGGAAGCCCGCTACGGCCCCCACCTCAAGCACTTGCGCGAGGTGATCGAGGACGAGGACTACGCCCTCTTCCCCCTCGCGGCCGAACAGGAGGCCTACGTGGAGGAGCTTCGCGGCGTCCAGCGCGACCTCGACGGCGCTTTCGACAAGCTCCTCGACGGCGCCGTGGAGCTGCGCGAGGTGGTCAACAGGGTGCTCCAGCAGGTCACCTACCTGGCGCGTTAGCCCGCTGGGCGTACGCGGTAGACGTGCACCTCGAACGGGTCGTACCAGTCCTCGAAGCTGGTCTGCCCCGCCTTCACCTCGAACGCCGCGCGGTTCTCGTCGAGCGGCTCCACCCCTTTCAGCCCGGCGGCGAAGGTGTAGGTCGTCTTGATCACCGCATCGTCCAGGTTGACGGTGAGCAGCACGTAGCCGCCGTCGGGATGCGGCTTGAGCAGGCAGCGGATGGGCGCCTGGCTCACCGCGTCGCCCTCCGTCCTCAGCGAGTAGACCACGTCGCGGCCAACGGTGGGGGAGAGGAGCGACGGCGTCAGCTCGCGGATCTCGCGGTTGATCCCTGTGGCGGTGAGCCACAGGGCGCGCGACTCAGCCAGTTCCACCGGCGTGGCGGGGGTGGGGTGGGTCATGCCGGGCCCGCCCGTGGAGTAGGCCGGTTGCGGGTCGGGCGACATGCCCAGCACGCTCCCGTCGCGGCAGACGTAGGTGTCCCAGGTGAAGTAGATGATCCCGGTGGCGCCGTGGATCAGGCCGGCGTAGACCTGTGCGCGGAGCTGCATCGGGGTGGGGAATCGGAAGGGGAAGCCGCCGTGTCCGCGGCTGGTGAAGGCGCCCACGATCAGCCACACGGGCTTCTGCTCGTGGTTCACGGCGGCGGCCAGGAGGGTGGTGGTGGGAATGCCGCTCTTGTTGCCCTCGTCGCCCAGGCTGCGGGCACGGTATTTGCGGTTCATCACGGGGTAGTTGTCGTGGCAGGCCACGTCGCCTGCGGTGTTCCACTTGGCCCACCAGGCGGTGGCCGGCGCGGTGACCCAGGGCACGTCGTTGATGAAGATCGGCCGGCCCGGCGCGGCCGCGTTGAGCTTCGCCCGGTAGTCCTGGAACTCCCGGAACTTGCCCTCCATGTCCTTGCCCCAGAAGGAGCCGGTGGGCTCGTCCACCCACACGTTGCCGAGCCAGTTGGGATGGTCCCGGAGTTTGGCCGCCTCGGCCGGTTCGAGCGCACCCATGTGGACCACCTGGAGCCCGGCCTGCTGCGCCGCCGTCAGCTCGCCCTCCAGCCCGTGCCCCGGCCACGGCCACATGGTGTTGATCCCGGCGTCGGTGAGCACCTTGAGGTCGTAGTGGACGCCGTAGATGTCACCCCACGGGTTCCCCCAGATGCCGATCTGAAAGAACGACCGCGCCGCATCGTAGGCGGTGAGCGGATTGCCCTGCTTGCGTCGACTTCGCCCTCGGCCGGCGGCGCGCCGACGCTCCCGAGCAGGGTCAGTGGCAAGGTCAGGTTGAGCATGGTCAGCATCGGCCCCTCCAGGTCGGTATCGCTACCCGCCGGTCACCGCGAAATAGTGCGCGAAGAACCGCTCGGCGTCCACGCCGCAGGCGGTCTGGTGACGCCCGTCGTCGCCTGGCTGGAAGTGTGTCAGCCCGGCGGTGAGGTCGCTCCGCAGCTCCACCCGCACGGTCCCGCGCTGCCAGCGGCAGAGGTCGGGCTCGAACAGGCAGGCCGCGGCCAGGGGATCGTGGAAGGTCACCACGTCGGCGTGGCGGAACCAGACCTCAGCGAAATCGAGCACCGGCGCGAGCGCGCCGCCGGCCCGGCCGAACCGCCCGCGCACCTCTTCCGCGCACCGCCGGCACTGGCAGGTGACGTCGAGCCCCACGCCCCGCAGCCCGTCCGGCCCGCGGTCGAAGGCAATCGCCGCCGCCTCGGGATCGCAGAGGATGTTCCACTCCGACCAGCCGCCGGGCATGTCGCCCGGGAAGTAGCGCCCGCCCATCAGCACGTAGTCCTTGACGAGCGCGGGGATCTCGGGGTCGATGGCAAAGAGCAGTCCCACGTTGGACGTGGGTCCGATGCTGAGGAGCGTGATCTCGCCCGGCCGCGCGCGGATGGCCTGCCGCAGCCACTCGACGGCGGTGGCCGGCGGGAAGTCCGCGCGATGCTCCCAGCGGCCGAGCGCCTCGGCCTGCGGCGCGTGGGGCTGCTTCATGCCGCGGAGCAGGCTCGGCTCGGCGCCGCGATGGATCGGCACGTCGCCGCGGCCCACGGCGCGGCACACGGCGTCGGCCAATCGGGCGCGGTCGAGCGTGTTGCCGGAGACGCAGGTCACACCGACCAGCTCGCAGCGCGGCTGGCAGAGCAGGTAGGCCAGCGCCACGGCGTCGTCGATGTCGCTGCCGATGTCGGTGTCGAGGATGACGGGGACGGTCTCGCTCACGGTCGGGCCTTTCGGCGCACGCGGAGGATCGGGCCGGCAGGGGTGCAAGACTTCGCCTCGGAGAACGGCATGGGGCGCTTGTCCACCGTCATCCTGGCCGGCTTGCTGTCCCTGCCCGGCAGGGCCGCGGCGCCGGCGGGCGTATTCGCGCCGGACGACGGAACCCTCTTCCTGGCCCACTACGAGACGAGTCTCGATGCCGACTTCGCCCGCGGCGACCCCGGCGCCGACGGCAACGCGGAGCTCGAGGCCGGGCGCGGGCCGTTCGGCGGCGCTGCGGTCGTGCTCAGGCGAGGGCTGCTCGTTTCGCCGGACGGCGTTCGCCTGCCGTTCCGTGCGCTGACCTACGACGTAGCGGGCAACCTGGACCCGGAGCGCGGCACCCTCGAGTTCTGGTTCGCCGCCAACTTCGCCGAGCGCACCGCCGGCGAGACGGTCTACCTGCACTACCTCTTCGACTGCCGCCGCGGCAGCAGCGACGGTGTGGTGGTGCTGATCACCGCGGCGCAGAGCGGCGCGCGGACGCTCGTCTTCTGCGAGCAGCAGCCCGACGCGAAGGAGGCCCAGACGCTCGGCTTTGACGTCTCCGCGTGGAAGCCCGGCGAGTGGCACCACGTGGCGGTGACCTGGGGGAACAGCCGGCGCGCCCTCTTCGTCGACGGGGCGCGGGCCGGCCAGCGTGACAACGCGCCGCCTCGGCTGGCAATCAACGACGAGGCCTTCCGCCTCGGCTCGGTGCGCTGGAACAACCACTATGCCGATGGCCGGCTGGCCGAGCTGCGGATCTCGAAGGTGGCGCGCTATGGCCAGTAGTGCGGCGTGGCTCGTGTGGCTCGGCGTGGCCGCGGCGACCGGGGCGTCGCCGCCTTCGACGGGCGAAGGGCCCGTGGTCCTGCCCCTGCTGGCCAAGCCCGGCGTGCGTATTGGCTTTTACGACGGCCGCGCGGAGGTGGCTTCCGGCGAGGTGCGGCCACTGGGCGGCACGTGGCGGCGCGACGGGGAGGGCGTGCGCTGGAGCCACGGAGCGAGCTTCACCGCGCGGATGAAGTCGCGCGCCATCGGCTCCTTGACCGCCGTGGACGTGATCTTTGAGGCGCTGGGGCAGGACGCCTGGGTGCGGACGCAGATCGCCGTGCCGTGGCGCTTCGCGGGCCCGTGGCGGTGGTTCGACGGCCGTGGCGCGCGCGACGGGCTGACGGGCGAGGTGCACCAGAGCCGGATCCTCGGCACCTTCCCGGCCACCGGAGCATTCGACGGCGCGAGCGGCCTGAGCGTCGGGCTGGATCCGTCGGTATGGGTCTCCACCTTTGACCTGGGCGTCGTCTCGAGCGACGGCCGGCAGGGCGAGCTGAGGCTCTCCGTGCCGCTGGCGCTGTCGCCGGGGCGGCCCGAGAAGCTGACGTTCTGCCTGTCGCGGTTCGAGCCCGGGCCGTTCGGCTTCATGCCGCTGTTCGAGAGCTGGCACGCAGCGTTTCCCGGGCTCTACCGGCCGGCGGAGGGCATCGACCCTCGCGTGCTGATGGGCTGCGCCGCGGGCGCGGCCGACGACGAGCCGGACAAGAAGATCCGGCCGAAGGGCTTCGACGCGAAGGGCATCTGCGCCGGGGCGCGGGTCGGGTGGGAGTGGAAGTACGCCAAGTTCAAGTCGGGCGGCGACATGCTCGGGCGGCCCGAGGAGTGGGCGCTGGTGAAGCCGGAGGCGGCCTCGGCGCCGCTCAAGGGCACCCTGGCCGACTTCCGCAAGTGGCGGCTGGCCAACTTCCGATACACCAACGACACCTGCGGCATCGCGCCGCTCTTCTACACCATCAACTGGGTCGCCGAGGAGCTGGCTGAGCCGTTCCGCGACAGCCTGATCCGGGCTGACGACGTGAGCGACGGGCGGGGGGTGAAGATCACGAAGTGGATCCACACCTTCAGCACCGACCTGCGCGCCTTCCCCTACGCCAACTCGCTCGGCGACCGGCTGCAGCACGACATGAGCGAGCTGGCGCACCAGCTCCCCCTGGCCGGCTTCGCCCACGACGTGGCCATCGGCGGCTCGCGCTACCGGCCGGTGCGCTGGGTCGCCGGCCGCGCCTACGACCAGCGCGGCGTGTGGGTGGACGAGGGCATCGGGATCGCCAACGTGCTGCGTTACGCCCACTCGCTACGGAGCGCCGACGGCAAGTACCGCCTCGGCACCAGCGCCAACTTCACCGGTGAGACGCACTACGCCATCGCCACGGCCACCGACAACCCAGTCTTCGAGGGCTCGCCCTACGGCGCACTGCTCAACCCGCGGCTCGCCATGCGCGACCGCTGGCTCCTCGGCGCCAAGCCGCGCTGCTGGTACACGCAGTGGTACACCGACGACATCGGCAACCTGGTGGACTACGAGCAGATGTCGCCCGAGGAGCTGCTCGGCGTGCTCCGCTCGCGCTGGGACACTTCGATCCTCTGGTCGTTCCGTTTCGGCTGGCTTCCCAGCCCGGACTTGGCCTACGGCTATGCGCCGATGCGCCGCGCGCTGCCGGCCCTCCACGACTGTGTCAAGGCCGGCTGGCACGCCGTGCCGGCGATGACCAGCGACCAGCCGCTCTGGCTGGCGCGCTACGGTGAGGGGCTGGAGACGCGGCTGGTGGTGATGAACCCCCACGACTCGCAGGCGGTGACGGCGCGCGTGAGGGTGCACTGCAAGTGGTTGGGCAAGGGCGGCTTCGTCTTCGCCGACGCCGACGGGAGCGACACGGTGAACCGCTTCGACGGGCAGGACTCCGTGCTGACGCTGGACCTGCCGCCGCGGTCGTGGAAGCTGCTGGTCTGCGTCGGGCGGCGCAACGGCGGCCCGGCGCTGCTGAAGACCAAGACCGAGCCGCGCTTCGAGCCGAAGCCGAAGGCGCCACCGGACACGGTGGGCGTGGTCGAGGTGCACCTGGGGCACACGGCGCCGTTCTTCACGCTCTCCCACCTGGCCTCGACGCGGGCGCTGTACGAGAAAGCCGGGGTGATCGGCCACGAACTGCCGGAGGAGTGACCCGCCTCGCCAATCCGGACCGGAGAGTCCACCACAGGGGCACAGAGGCACAGAGACACAAAGAAAAGGAATTGTGTTCAAGGATCAGGGTTCCGCTGTGTCTCCGTGGCTCTGTGTTGAACCCGCCGGTCCGGTTCAGTTCCGCCGCAGCCAGACTGTCATCGGCCCGGCCTCGCGATTGTCCCAGGCGTAGTAGGGGATGGCCCTGATCTTCACCGGCCGCAACACCGCATCCCCTGCGCGCTGGTAGAGGCGGCCGTCCCAGGCGCCCTCGGCCGGCGCGGCGCCGTCACCTTCGAGCACCACCACGCCGCCCAACAGGTCCGGGTCCCAGCGGGGGTGCAGGATCGCCTCCGGCGCCACGCGCACGTTCCACGGATCCACGTCGTGGTCCGCCGCCTCGAGGCAGTAGACCACCGGCCCACGGGTCAGCGCCAGGAGCCCGCGATCGGCCTCCACCTGCGGGTGGGCCTCCATCAGCATGGCCGGCATCGCCAAGTAGATCTCCACCACGTCGCCGGCGCTCCACGTTCGGCGGAGCGCCAGGTAGCCACGGTGCG
>JACPDV010000673.1 GCA_016183835.1 Armatimonadota bacterium | reverse complement strand
GAAGATCACGATGTTGGTCTCCACCGCGGCCGGGTCCAGCTCGACACCCGGGAGGGCGGCCAGGCCCTCGGCCAGACGGCGGGCGTTGGCGTGGTCGTCGGCCAGCCGCTCGCCGTGGTGCTCGATGGCGTGCAGCGCCCCGGCGGCCAGGATCCCCGCCTGGCGCATCCCGCCGCCGTACATCTTGCGGAACCGCCGCGCCCGGAGGACGAACGCCTCGTCGCCGCAAAGGGCCGAGCCGACCGGCGCGCCGAGCCCTTTCGAGAAGCACACGCTCACCGAATCGAACGGCCGGGCGTAGTCGGCCTCGGACACACCGCTGGCTGCGCTCGCGTTCCACAGCCGGGCGCCGTCAAGGTGCAGCCGTAGACCGTGCTGACGCGCCTCGCCGGCCACCGCGGTGATGGAGTCCAGCGGCCACACGCTCCCGCCGCCGCGGTTGTGCGTGTTCTCCACGCAGACGAGCTTCAACGGGGCGTAATAGGGGTTGGCGGGCCGCACGTGGGCGGCGATGTCGTGCGGCCCGAAAATGCCGCGCTCGGTGGTGATCAGCCGGCAGAGCACGCCCGCCAGGGCCGCCGGCGCGCCGGCCTCGTGGGTGTAGATGTGCGCCGTGGACTCCACCAGGATCTCGTCGCCCGGTTCGGTCTGGGAGCGGATGGCGAGCTGGTTGGCCATCGTCCCGGACGGCACGAAGACGGCCGCGGGCTTGCCCAACAGCTCGGCGGTGCGCGCTTCGAGGCGGTTGACGGTGGGGTCGTCGCCGAACACGTCGTCGCCCACCTCCGCCTCGGCCATGGCGCGGCGCATGGCGGGGGTGGGCTTGGTCACGGTGTCGCTGCGGAGGTCAATGGGCATTCTGCGAGCCTGCCTGTCCACGTCGGCTGCGTAGCCGGTCTTCGGTTCCCTCTCCCGGGGGGAGAGGGGGCCGGACGCGCGTGCGCTACTCCTTCACCACCTCGCCGATCATCATGATCGACCCCACCCACACATCCGTCCCCTGGTACTTGGGCTCCGCCAGCTCCTTGTCCGGGTCCTTGAGGCGGAAAGCCACCGAGTGGCGGTCCGGCTGGTCGGGGCTGATCTCCAGCTTCACCGTGTGCACCTGGTCCGGCAGCCCATCGGCGATCTGGAGCGTGGCCAGGCGGTGGTAGGTGCAATAGCTGTCGAACCGCGCCACTGGGCCGCGGGTCTGGCCGTCGAGGGTGATCGTCACCTGCCCGCCGTTCGGGCCCAGCAGGTCGTAGAGCTTGGCCGCCGTGCCGCGGAACTTGAAGGTGAGCGTCGCGCCGGGCGTGCCGCTGTGCCACATTTCGGGCATGAAGTGCGCGAACGCCCTGCCCAGCCCGTCGGTGGCCGGCAGCTTCTCCCAGCCCTGCGACAGCATCCCGGCGTCGAGCGGCACCAGCTTGGCCTGCTCCCAGTTGTCGGGCTGAAGCGGCGGCTTCAGCTCGTGCGGCCCGGGCTTGCCGTGCGGCTCCATCGCGATCAGCGCGTCGGCGATCACGTCCCGGTAGACTTCGTGACCGGCGTCGTGCGGGTGGACCCCGTCGTCGGAGAAGAGCATCACGCCGGGCGGCACCGGCTGGTCCTTCACCGGCTGGTATTGCACCTTGCCCTCGGCGTGCAGTTGGGCGATCCGGAGCGCCACGTTGATGGAGGGGATGCCGTAGTGGTCGGCCAGAACCTCGTCGGCCGAGGCGGCTCGCGGGCAGAGCCCCGCCGTCAGATTGTCGTTGAAGCCGGTGACGAAGGTGTAGACGTAGCAGATGTCGATGGTCGGGTCCTGCGCCCAGGTCTGCCGGACGATGCCCTCCATCGAGCGCCAGATGTTGTGCGGCTCGGCGCCGCCGTCGTTGACGGCGACCTCGACGAAGACCAGATCGGGCTTGTGGCTGAGCACGTCCTGCCGGCAGCGGTAGACGCCCAGGTCCGAGCCGGTGCCGCCGATGGCCGCGTTGATCTCGCTGACCTTGGCGTTAGGGTAGCGCTCCTGGAACCACTTGAGCGTCTTCGGCCGCCAGCCGTTGGCAGCGGTGATGCTGCCGCCGAAGTAGGCGATCCGCACCTCGCCGCCGGCCTGCAGCTTGGCGAACCCGTTGCCCAGCCCGCCGCGCGGCTTGCTCAGCGCCGCCGGCACCAGTTGGAAGTCGTCGGCCATCAGCGTGGAAGCTCCAATCAGCAGCAGCGACAGGGTGAAGCGCAACTGGCTCGTCATGCGGCAACTCCTTCGGATCATGCCGGCCCGTAGGTCACGCCGAGCTCGTCGCCGGGCTCGGCCCGCGCGTGGAGGTCGAGCCGCTCGCCGACCACGAGGCGGGTCACCGATGCTCGGCTCGGGGCCACCACTTCGGCCTCGCGCAGCCGCATCCCTCCCCACAGGCCGGGGAAGATCCAACGCAGGTCCGGGTGCCCGCACTCGCCGTTCACGCGCACGCGCAGGGCAGTCCCGTCGAACGTCAGCTCGTCGGCCCGCCAGGTGTCCCGGGCCTCCCAGAAGCTCAGCCACTGGTCGTACGACCACACCGGCATGCCCATGCCCGCGGTGCCGTAAACCAGATCCGTGCCCTGGCGCTCGGAGAAGCGCACCCAGTTGCTGGGGTGGATGCAGACGCCGATAGCTGTGTGCAGCCGCGTGGCCGCATCGAGGAAGAGGCGCAACCGGATCGGCGCGAACGCGTCGTCCGTCAGCCGGTACGAGTACTCGGCCTCGGGCGAGAAGGACACGTCGTCGGTGAGATGCGTGATCTGCTGGAACACGTCCAACAGCTCGCCGTTCGGCCGGCAGAACCGCAGCGGCAGCGCGCCGCCGAAGTTGACGTACGGTGCCGGATTGCGCTCCCGCAGGTAGCTGCAACAGAAGTAGTTGGCGTCCAGGCGGATGCCGAGCCGCTGCTCCACCTCGACCGGCTCCAGGTACCCGGCCCAGGCCGTGCAGTGGTTGCGCACCGACCGCACCG
>JACPDV010000631.1 GCA_016183835.1 Armatimonadota bacterium | reverse complement strand
TTCGACGGCGACATGGCCAGGATGGCCGCGGACCCGACCACGCAGGAGTGGTGGGCGCTGTGCAAGCCGTGCCAGGCGCCGTTGCCTACTCGCGCCGAGGGCGAATGGTGGGCCGGGCTGCCGGAGGTGTTCCATGCGGACTGAGGCGTTCGTGGCGATCCGGTAGGGGCGACCGGCAGGTCGCCCGTCCGGTCGGCGCCAGGCGGTCGCGTGCGAGGGCTGTTGCGGACGCGGGCGACCTGCCGGTCGCCCGTCCGGTCGGCGCCAGCCGGTCACGTGCGAGGGCTGTTGCGGACGCGGGCGGCCTGCCGGTCGCCCCTACCAGCGGGGTGGGGCGCGGGGGGCGGGGCGGAGACATGCGATGGTGGATGCGATCGTCCTGGCGGGGGGGCGGATCCCCGAGTCGGAGGCCGACTTCCGGGCGGCGGGCGGGGCCGACAGCAAGAGCCTCGTGCAGGTCAACGGCCGGATCATGGTGAGCTGGGTCGTGGCCGCTCTCAAGGCCGCTGACGGGGTGAACCGCGTCGCCGTGGTGGGGCCGCCCGAGCTGCAGGGGCATCCCGATCTGGCCGAAGCCGACGTGGTGGTGCCCGAGCGCGAAGGGCGGAGCGAAAACCTCTTCGCCGGCGTCGAGGCCTTGCCCGGCGCGCAGCGGATCCTCATGATGGCCAGTGACCAGCCGCTGGCCGAGCCGGCCATGGTCGACGACCTGCTGGCGCACCTGCCGGCCGAGGTGGATCTGGGCTGGGTCGCCGTGCGGGCCGCGGACGCTCTGGCGAAGTACGGCGACCGGCCGCCGCCGCCGCCCGACGAGCGGGGCGTGCAGATGCCCAATTGGGTCACGCTCCGGCTCCGCGACGGGCGGTTCACAGGCACCGCCTGCCTGGTCTTCAGCGTTGCCACCCTGGAAGGCATGCGGCCGTTCCTGAAGGGGATCTTCGACAACCGCGAAATGGGCAACGTGATCCGCGTGGTGCGGCCGGTCCTCGGGCTCGGCCTGCTGCTGCGGCTGGGTCTGGCGCTGAAGTTCCCCACGCTGGGCTGTCTGGTGAGCGTGGGCGGCCTCGAGCGGCGGGTGAGCCAGGGCTTCGGCATCACCTGCCGGGTCTACGTCAGCCCGTATCCCGAACTGGCGTTCGACCTCGACCATGCGAGCGACCTGCCGCTGGTGGAGCGCGAGCTGCGGTGGCGAACGGAGGGTGTGTGATGCTGAAGGAACGGATTGGTTCGGCGGCCTGGATGATCCCGCTGGCGCTGCTCCTGGCCTGCTTCGGCGGACTCTGGATCGCCCTGCCGTTGGCCGTGCTGGCGTGTCTCGCCGTGGGCGAGTTCACCGACAAGGCCGGTGCCAAAGAGATCCGCGTGCTCCAGCCCCTGGCCACCGTCTGCGCGGTGGGGTTCCTGGCGCTGACCGAGCTCTCCACGCGCGGCGCGGGCTCCATGCCGCCGGAGCGCTACGGCAAGGCGGTCATGGCGCTGGCGTTCGTGCTCGTGATGGGCACGCTGGCGGCCAACGTCTGGTGCTATCACCGCGACCAGACGACCCACGTGACGGTGGACGCCGCGGCGACCGTGCTGGTGGCGATGTACGTGGGGGTGAGCTTCAGCTTCCTGCTGCTCCTCCGCGGCTTCGGGAGCGGCTTCGACTCGGCGCGGATCTGCTGGATCCCGCTGCCGTACGGCGCGCGACTGCTGCTGTTCACCTTCTTCGCCACCTGGGCCACGGACACGGGCGCCTACTTCGTGGGGAAGAACCTGGGCGTCACCAAGCTGACACCCGCCAGTCCGAACAAGACCCTCGAGGGCACAGTCGGCGGGATCGTCTGCGCGCTGCTGGTGGCGCTGGTGGGCGGGTGGCTGCTCGAGGTGGGGCTCGGCTTCGCGTTCCTCGCCGGGCTGCTGGTGGGCGTCACGGCGCAGGTGGGCGACCTGGCCAAGTCCGTCCTCAAGCGCGACCTGGGGACGAAGGACTTCGGCGACCTGATCCCGGGCCACGGCGGGGTGCTCGACCGGCTCGACAGCCTGATGATGACGGTGCCGCTGGTGTACATCCTCGCTGCGATAAGCATGTAGGGCGTGCGCCCTCGCCCGCGATCCGCTCTGGGAGCTGCCTGGTGGAGATGCGGCGGGCGAGGGCGCCCGCCCCACACCGGCATTTGAACGCAACCTCTTGCACGCCACTCTGCGGTTCGCGGAGAGGCGGTCGACTGCCGGCGGCTCGGGAGTGATTGGAGTCTCGGGAGCCCCCTCCCCTGCGAAGCGGGGGAGGGACGGGGTGGGGGTCTCCGGTTGGTTCGCGGTAGCCGGAGGGCCCCCCTCCCGCCTCCCCCCGCTTCGCAGGGGGAGGAGCAGACGAGACTCCCGGCACCGCCGATCGCTCCCTACAGAACCGCGGCGGTTTGGCGGGCGGCGCGGATGGGGTAGGAGTGGATCGACAGGGGACCCTCATGGCACGTCGTCGAGTTGCGTACACACTCACGGAGCTGGCCATCCTCCTGGCGGTGGTGGTGCTGCTGGCCGGCATCCTCCTGCCGTCGTTCCGCCGTGCCCGCGCGAACGCCCGCCGGGCGAGCTGCGCGTCCAACATGAAGCAGATCGGCCTGGCCGTGCTGATGTACGAGCAGGACTACGACGAGCGCGTGCCGGCGCCCTGGCGCGGGCTCGATTCGCGCTTCGGGCAGGCCTACACCTGGCGAGCGATGATCTACCCCTACATGCGCAACCAGCAGATCCTGTTCTGCCCCGACCAGCAGGGCGATGAGACGCACCGCTGGGACCCGCAGCTCTTCTCCCGCGACGAGTGGAAGGGCTGGTCGAGCTACGGGGCCAACGTGCTCCACAGCCCGCCCGGGCCGCCCACCGAGTACTTCAACGACAAGGTCGTGCTGGACCCGACGCAGCCCAGACGGCAGACCGTGCGTGGGCTGATCGCGGTGGCGGCGCCGGCCGAGACGCTGATGCTGGGCGAGACGGCCGGCCTGCCGTGGATCGAGGCGCCGTGGCAGGACGGGCACTTCGGCCTGGCGGAGATCGAGAGCGGCGACGGTGGGATCGTGACGCGGCGGCACCGCGGGCAGGCCAACTACGTCTACGCCGACGGGCACGCCAGGTGGCTGGAACCGGGCAAGGTGAAGTGCACCTCCGGTGGCGGCGCGGACCGGTGCCCGTGGAGCGTGGAGTGAAGCGCGGCTACAAGCTCCTCGAGCTGATGCTCTACGTCTTCGCGGTGACTGCCCTCGCGGTCGCCGTGCTGTTCCCGGTCTTGGCGCCGGTCCACCACGGCTGCCGGCAGGCGAGCTGCATCTCCAACGAGAAGCAGATCATGCTCGCGTTGCTGCAGTACGCCACCGACTGGGACCAGCACCTGCCGCCGCTGGTAAGTGCCGGGAGCGCCGGCCCGCACACGTGGGTGGCGGACCTGGACGTCTACGCCAAGAACCGTAGTCTGTTTGTCTGCCCCAGTACGGGCGGCGACCATGCTCGCGCGCGGCGGCTCAGGGCCAACCAGGAGCTCGTCGAGAGCCCTGCAGGCGGCTGGTCGAGTTACGGCGCGAACGCCCTCCATGCCGCCTCAGGGCCGCCGACCGAGGTGTTCAACGCGCGCACGCTGCTGCCGGTCGGTCACTCGGCGGTGCATCCGAGCAATGCGGACTTGCGGCAGGCCTCGGAGACCATCGCCATCGCCGAGACCGACGGGCTGCCCGTGGTCTTCAGCACCGCGCCGGGGCACTTCCCGTCAGGCCACGTGGCTGCGCCATCGCTGAACCTGCCCCGCCACACCCGCGGCGCCAACTACGCCTTCGCGGATGGGCACGTGAAGTGGATGAAGCCGGAGAAAGCGCAGTGTGATTCCGGCGGCGGCAAGGACGGCTGCCCGTGGAGCGTGGAATGAGGACCCGGCCGGAACGCGAGTACGCCAGGGCGCGGCGGTGGGTCGGGTGGGGCGGGTACGGCGGGGACGACCGGTCGCCGCCGCGGCGGTTCCGGAGGTGGGAGTTGGCGTTGGTGCTTGGGGGCATCGCAGTGTGCGCCCTCGTTCTCAGGCCGGTGTTCTGCGGGGCGCGGGAGTACGCCAGGCAATCGTCATGCCTGAGCAACGAGAAGCAGCTCGCACTCGCGTTGCTGCAGTATTGCCAGGAGTATGACGGTCTGATGCCCGCTCCATCGCGCGGACGGGGTTCGGCGCAGTACATGTGGCGGCGGATGCTGGACCCCTACGTGCCGCACGCTGAGATGCAGTTCTGCCCCACGCATCGCGTCCGCCGCGGCGACCGCTGGTCCCCCACGCTGTTCGCCGCGTCTGAGCGGTTTGGCCTGTCGAGCTACGGCGCGAACGCCCTCCATGCCGCCCCCGGCCGACCCACCGAGTTGTTCAACGACCGCGTCTTCACTGGCGACCCGGCGCTGGCAAAGGCCCTTGAACTCCTGCCGGTGAACACGGCGGACACCATCATGTTCGGCGAGACGGATGGGCTACCGGTGATTCGAAGCAGCCAGCCCGGCCACTTCGCCCCGGGCGCGCTCGATGCGCCGTCGCTGAACCTGACCCGCCACAACGCTGGCGCCAACTATGCCTATGCGGATGGGCACGCCAGGTGGATGCGTGCGCGCGGCGTGCAGTGCGGCTCCGGGGGTGGCAAGGACGGCTGCCCGTGGAGCATCGAGTAAGGCGCCCGATTTGCGCCGCGCCGCTACGGCGGGTATCATCGGGTTGGTCAGGGGACGGCCATGGCACGCTCGGATTCCGACCACACCACCCGTAACTGCCTGCTCATCAGTTGCCTGGCCGGCTGCGGTTGCCTCGTGGTGGCCGTGCCGCTGCTGGCCGGCATCCTCTTCCCGGTGTTTGCCAAGGCGCGGGAGAAGGCGGAGCAGGCGGACTGCGCGAGCAACGAAAAGCAGCTCTCGCTGGCGCTGCTGCAGTACTGCCAGGACTTCGACGAGCACATGCCCGCGCCCGAGCGCACCGCCGGCGGCGCCAAGTACACCTGGCGCGTCATGTTCCTGCCGTACACGAAGAACCCGGAAATCCAGTTCTGCCATGCGTCCGATCTGGACACGTCGACGGACTGGAACTTGACCACCTGGTCTCCGTCCGTGACCGACGAGCCGCAGCGCAAGTCGACCTACGGCGCCAACGCGCTCCACGCCGCCTCGGGCCCGCCCACGCAGCCGTTCGCCGGAAACGTCACGCTCGGCTCCGCGCGGAAGGGCGAGCGGGCGGTGTCCAGCCCGGCGCAGACCATCGCCTTCGGCGAGACGGATGGCCTGTCGGCGATCCGCGACGCGGAGACCAAGGGGCACTATCCGCCTGGCGGGCTCAAAGCGCCGTCGCTGGTCCTGGACCGGCACAACCTGGGGGCGAACTTCGCGTGGCTCGACGGGCATGTAAAGTGGTCCCGGCCGGAGAACGTGCAGTGTGGCGCGGGCGGGGGGAAGGACCAGTGTCCGTGGAGCGTGGAATGAGGCGGGGCTACACGCTGGTTGAGTTGGCGGTCGTGCTGGCAATGCTCCTCATCCTGGCCGCGGTGGCCCTTCCCGCGTTTCGGCGGGCTCGCCTTAGGGCGGAGGCCGAGGAAGCCGCGGCACGAAGGTCGCGCGAGGCGGCGCGCCAAGCTAAGGAGGAAAGGCGTGAGAGAGCACGCCTAAGGACCTGCCGCGACAACTTCCTCGTCGTGAGCCGAGCCGTGCTCCTGTACTGCGAGGACTATGACGGCCACGCACCCGACCTCGTCCACTGGCCGGCGAAGGGCTCGCAGATCACGGACGACTGGTTCACTGAGGTACGACCGTATATCCCCATCGAGGGCTTCTTCATGCCGCGCTGCGAAGGCGAGTACCGGTCGCACCCAACCCGCCAGTGGACCTCTGGTCTGGAGAGGCAACGCTATGTTGCATCATGGCCTGGGCCGAACGGGGTTCACTCAGGCCCTGGGCCACCGACGCCGTTCTTTGGTGAACCCCGCAAACAGACTGACGGGAGGCCGCGTAAGTTCGTGCCAGTGGCAGACCCGGCTCGAACTATCGCATTGGCGGAGGTCGAGGCCACATGGTGGGTAGTCTGGCACGGCAACACCCCTTACGAGCGCGATCCTGTGAAGGACCACGTCGTCACCGACCTTCTCGGTGAGCGGCACAAAGGCCGCGCCAACTTCGGGTTCGCCGACGGGCACGTGGCGATGCTCCCATGGCGCGACGTCTGTTGTGGCTCCGGAGGGGGCAAGGACAAGTGTCCGTGGAGCAGGGAGTAGAGAACTACTGACCGATTCCCGGCAGGTCCCTCACCCCCACTACACCTCCCCCGCCCACCTCGCGCAAGTGAACCATCCACGCCACCAGCCCCGTCTCCGGATGCAGGTACAGGTGATGCAGCCCGCGCGCCGTCCGGTTCGCCATCGTCGCCCGGAACTGGTCGTCCGGAAGCTGGAACAGCGTGTGCATCTGGAAGCTCGTGCACCCGCGCAGTCCGTACTCCACCGCCGTCCGCCCGTCCAGGATGTCGCCGGTGCCCGAGATCGGCGGCACCGGCCGGCGGTACGCCTCGCCCTGCATCGCCTCCAGGACCGATAGGTTCCGCTCGCTCAGGTCCGGCCCGCCGTAGGCCACCCCGACCTTCCCCTCGAACTCCTTGCGCGGGTCGAACAGCCGGTTCGCGTAGATCAGGAAGTCCGGCGCCGGGTCCGCCTCGTCGATCACCGCCCGCAGCATGTCGCGCTGGAAGCCGTCTTCGAACAGGGCGTTCATCAGCTTCATGCCGAGGCAGACCGGCCGCGGGTCGGCGCCCTTGATCAATCGCGGCACCGTGCGCAGCCAGGTCAGGATCTGCTCCTCCTGCCGGCTCTTCTCGCTGCCGGCGAGGGTGGGGGAGAAGTCCTTTTCCAGAGGGAGCGGACCGTCGTGCGACTCGCCCCACACGTCCAACAGCGCGCGGGTGGTGTGGACGTACTCCGCTTCCTTGAACCCCGGCTCCTCGGGCGTGGGGAGGTGGTACTTCACCGAGGGCGCCACCACCATGCCGGCCTGGTCGCCCACGGCGGCGGCGTCGCGGCAGAGCTCGAGGTACTTCTCGAAGGTGTCCCACCAGCCGCGGCCCTTCCAGGTGACGCTCCAGCCCTCGCGCCCGGTGCGCGGCCCCACGATGCGCTCGACGTGCATGTGGGTCTCCTGGATCGCCCAGGCCGCCATCGACTGGCTCCCGGTCTCGTCCTGCGCGATGACGGTCTTGAGCACCACGAAACCCAGTCCCGCCTCGGCGTCCCGCTCGACCTGGCGCAGGTTGAGCGAGAGCTGCCCGCTGGCCTTGCCGAAGCACGAGCGGACGCGCCGGCCGGCGTACTCGCCGGACACGTCCACGCGGTAGCGCTCGAGCAGGTAGTCGGGCAGGTCGGGCGGCAGCTCGGCGGCGAAGCGCTCGTAGTCGGCGGCGACCGCGGCGGCGACCGCGGCCGGGAGGTGCGGCCGGGCGGGAAGCTGAAGCATGGTCACCCCGCCGCCATGAGCGCCCGCGCGCGGCGGCGGATCAGCGCGCGCTCGGCCGGGTCGGGCGGCGGCCCGAAGGGGTCGTGCGCCGACTCCTCGGGCACCACCCCGGCGTCGGCGAGGCACCACAGCATGCGCTGGATGTAGCCCTCCATCGGCGCGTGGAACGTGGCCTGGCCAAACAGGTCCACGAACTGATTGAGCTGGCAGAACTCGGTCATGTGCCCGTCGAACCAGCACTTGAGCAGCCGCGCCTGCGGGGCGATACAGGCACAGGCCATGCCGACCAGCGCCGACGACGCGCCGCACATCAGCGAGTAGCCGAGGAAGCGATCCTCGCCGGTCACCAGCACCAGCTCGGCGAACTCGTCCTTGATCATCACGGCCACGTCCTGGAAGGTGGTCGGGCTGTCCAGGGTCGCCATTTTGACGCCGATCACCTGCGGCATGGCCAGCAGCTCGCGGAGGACGTCGAGCGAGTAGCGGATGCCGCCGGCGGCCTCGTACAGGTAGAAGAGGAGGAGAGGCGCGTCGAGCGCGGCGAGGGCGCGGGCGTGGTCGAGGATCTGCGCGTCCTGGTCGTCGCGGCCGCGGTAGCGCGTGGGCGGATGCATCATCAGGATGTCGGCGCCCAGGCTGAGCGCCTGCTCGGCCATGGCCAGGCTGTCGGCGCGGTACTGCTGGTCGGAGTCCGCATCGGGCCGGGCGCCGACGCCGGCGACGATGGTGCGGCCGTTCCTGCCGGCCACCCACTGCCGCAGGATGTCGCCGCGCTGCTCGGGTGTGATCAGCAGGCCGCGCCCGGTGTGGGCCCAGGCGGCGACGCCGGCCACGGGCTGCTCGGCCATCCACGCCACGTAGCGCTCGTGAGCCGCGAGGTCGAGGGTGCCGTCGGCGCGGAAGGTGGCCGGCACCGCCGGGAACAGGCCGCGCTGAAGCCGGCCGATGAAGCGCGCCCGAATGTCACTCACACCCACCTCCGTCATCGGTCGCCGGTGGCTGTTGACGCGCAGCGGCGAAAACCTGCTCGACGGGGAGGGAAAAACCCGGAAGAATGTCCTCGCAGGTGAGGCTGTCGCCAGGGCCGAGGATCAGTTCGTCCTCGTTCTGACGGCACACCAAGACCCGCTCGCTCTTGGCCCAGAAGACCCACACAACCAGCACGCCGGCGCCGAAATAGTCGGCGACCTTCGCGAACAGGCGGGCGCGACTGACTTCCTTGGTGACGACCTCCACGGCTAGCTCCGGCGCGCCCTCGACGTACCTGCGCGGGTCCCACTCTCCAAGCCGGGCCCACGATACGAAAGCGACGTCGGGTCCCCTTACCGTGTCGGGGTTGCGCGAGAGAACGAAGCCCGAATCCGCGCCAGTGACCAAACCCAGGTTGCGCGGTCGAACCCAGGCCCGTAGGGCGTCGAACACCTCAGCCCACAACAGGCCGTGGATGATGTGCGCCAGCGGCATTTCGACGACCCTCCCCTTCACCAGCTCGGCGCGGACGTCCGCTTCCGCGTAGATCCGCGCGAACTCCTCGGCGGTCATCAGCACCGGGCTGACAGCCAGGCTCATCGCCGTCTCCCACGCCAGAGAGTATACCACGGGTCCAAAGGCCGTCTTGCCCGCGCTCGCGCGGGCGCCTACAATGCCCGTGGCCGCTCGGGCACGGCGGCCGCAGGAAGGACCCCGATGGCACACCTACCGATCGCCCTGCAGATGTACACCGTTCGCGATCAGACCGCCGTGGACTTCGCCGGCACCTATCGCAAGGTCGCCGAGATGGGCTACGAGGGGGTCGAGATCGCCGGCGACGGCGGACTCAGCGCGCACGATATGAAGCAGCTCCTGGACGACTGCGGCTTCGCCCGCTGCGGCAGCCACATCATGCTCCAGGCCATCGAAGACGACCTGCAGAAGGTGGTGGACTACAACCTCGAGATCCACAACCCCTGGATCGTGGTGCCCTGGCTGCCCGCGGAGCTGCGCGCCGACGCCGACGGCTGGCGCAGCGTCGCCGGGCGGATGGAGGAGGCCGGCGGCTGGCTCGCCGAGATGGGGCTGACCCTCTGCTACCACAACCACGCCTTCGAGTTCGAGGTCGAGGAGAACGGCGCCTACGGGCTCGACATCCTCTACGCCAACGCTCGCCCCGGCGCCGTGCAGGCCGAGCTCGACCTCTACTGGGTCAAGTATGGCGGGCAGGACCCGGCGGAGTACGTCACGCGCTACCGCGACCGCGCGCCGCTGCTCCACATCAAGGACATGACCGCCAGCGAGCCGCACACGTTCACGGAAGTGGGCACCGGGATCATCGACTGGCCCGTTGTCGTCAAAGCCGCCGAGGGTGGCGTGGCCGCCGCGTGGATCATCGAGCAGGACACCTGCCAGCGGCCGTCCCTCGACAGCGCGAAGATCAGCCTGGACAACTTCAGGCAGATCCTTGAGCGCTGACCGCCTCGCGTCGCGATTGCTCGCGGGAGGGTAAGGTGATGGCACGGTGGGCTTGGCTTGCGACGGTTCTCACGGCTGCCGCGGCGTTCGCGCAGGTGGCCGATCTGGCGCCCGGCACGCTCTATGCCGTGGACCTCAAGACCGGCGCGGCCACGCCGCTCGGCGCCTACCGCGGGCCGAGCGTGGACCCCGCCAACCGGCTGCTCTACGCCGTGGACGCCGCTGGCAACCTGGTGCGCTGGTCCATCGACAAGCTCGAGGACGGGTCCACGGCGTTCGTCACGCCGCAGGAGAAGGAGCCGCCCTTCCGCGTCGCCCTGGCCGCGCCGCGCGGCGGGCTGGTGGCCGCGGTGCGCGAGTACATCGACCGCGAGCGCGACGGGACGTTCACGCGGGTCTGCCTCGACGTCTTCGACTCCGAGGGCAAGCCCGTCGCCGGTCCGGTGCCGCTGTTCGAGAAGGCCGGCCCCTATGAGGTGGCCCGGGCCGCCGCGTGGCGCTCCACCGGCGATCTGCTGGCCCTCGCCATCCATGCCGGCAAGGACCCGCACGCCCTCTGCGTGCTCGATCCCGTGACCAAGGCGCTGGTGCGCTTCATCTCGCTGTCCGGCCGCGGCACCGACCCCTACCCGCTCTTCCGCTGGCAACCCGACGGGCGGCTGCTCAGCTTCGTCAACCGCGGCGAGCTGATCCTGCGCGGCGGGAGCGCCTACGCGCTGTTCCGCAAGATGCCGGCGCCCGGCGAGCGCCACTGCTGGCTCGACTCCGACCACCTGGCGCTGCTCGACCTCGAGAGGGGCTTCCTGTTGCGCAGTGTGGAGGGGACGGACAAGGGCACCATTCCCGGCTGGGCCAACGGCCCGGAGAGTGCGCCGGACACCACGGTGCCGGTGCTCGGCGGGCTCGGCGTGGCGTGGGTCACCACCGCGGACGACGCAGGGAAGCTCCAGCTCCGCTGGCTGCCGGCCGACGCCCGCGACAAGGGCACTGTGCTCGGGCCCACCTTCGCGCGCGCCGGTCTGCCCTACACGCAGCAGGAGATCGGGCCCTGCTGGCACCCCGACCAGCCCGTGGTCTACCTCGCCACCGGCCGCGAGGCTAAGCCGAGCCCCGCACCCGCATCCGCAGCCGATACACCGAAGTCCGGGCGGTGAAGTAGAGCGTGGAGCGGTCGTCGTCGCCCCAGGCCACGTTGGCGGGCACCTCGGGGAGCACCAGCGTGCCCAGGTGCGTGCCGTCCGCCGCGAAGCACCAGCAGCCGCCCGGACCGGTGCAGTAGACCCGGCCGTCCGCGTCCACCTTCATCCCGTCCGCGCCGCCGTCGGCGCGCACGTTCATGTCGGCGAACAGCCGCCCGCCCGTCAGCGTGCCGTCGGCCTGCACGTCGAAGACGCGGATGTGGTGGCGGTCGGTGTCGTCCACATAGAGCCGCTGCTCGTCGGGCGAGAAGGCCAGGCCGTTGGGCTTGAGGAAGTCGTCCACGAGGAGCGTCAGCCCACCGTCCTCGGCGATCCGGTAGACGCCCTGGAAGTCCAACTCGCGCTGGTTCTGCTGCACCCCGTAGGGCGGGTCGGTGAAGTAGATCGCGCCGGAGCTGTGGACCACCACGTCGTTGGGGCTGTTGAGCCGCTTGCCCTCGTAGCGCTCCGCGATGGCGGTCACCGCGCCGTCGTCCGCGGTGCGCGAGACGCGCCGGTTGCCATGCTCGCAGGCGATCAGGTGGGCTTTGTGGTCGAGGGTCAGCCCATTGGAGTTGCCCGACGGCTCGCGCCAGACCTGCGCCCCGTCGGCCGCGGTCCACTTGTGGATGCGGTTGTTGGGGATGTCGCTGAACAGCAGGCAGCCGTCGGGATGCCACACCGGGCCTTCGGTGAAGGTCAGCCCGGAGGCGATCTTCTCGGCCTCGGTCGAGGCCACCAACGCGCCCAGGCCGCGATCGTCGCTCACCAGCGGCATGAGGGTCTCCTCGCGATGGAGCCGGTAGGGGCGACCGGCAGGTCGCCCGCGGGCGTGGCGCGTGGTACGGCTGTCCCGGCCGATCAGTTCAGCCAGGCCTCGTAGCCCCACCCGCGCACCCGCGCCAGCTCACGCTCGGCTTCGCTGCGGCGGGTGAAAACCTTGCTCTGCACCACGAAATAGTCGAGCCCGTCGTGGGTGCGGTTGAGGCTCCCGCCCAAGCCGTTCTCCTGGAGCTTGGCCAGACTGGCTTCAGCGGCCTTCCGGTCGGGAGTGGAGGCGAGGTGGATTCTGAGCGCCACGCGCGGCTCCGCGGCCGGCTTCGGGGGCAGCGGGGTGCGCGGCTGCGCGGGGTGGGCGTCGGACCCGGCCAAGTCGACGTCGCCGCCCGGAGTGGTGGGTTTGCGCCCGGCCAGGCCGCGCACGTCGGCGGAGGCGGGCCGGTCCTTGGCGGCGGCCACGCCCGGCGGCGGCGCGCCAACGGCCACCACGTCGGGAAGTGCGCCGATCCCGGCCGACGGCGTGGCGTCACCGGTGGGCAGGTTGGGCCGGAACACCGGACCCGCCGCCGGAGCGGCGATGTCGGCCGGCGGTTTCGGCAGCGCCCGGTCCAGCGGGATGCCGGCCATGCGCAGGGGCGCATCGGGCTTCGTGGCACCGGGACCCGCCGGTCGCGAGACGATCTTGATGTCCGGGCGGTACCCGGCGCTGATCAGGTCGCGCGTCAGGTCGAGGATGAAGGCCCGCATGGCGGCATCGTCGCGGAACTTGGCGGGATCGAACGTCAGGCTCACCGTGCCGTCGGCATTGCCGAGCAGGGCCGCCCTATTCCTGGCGGACAGCTCGCCCGGGAAGAGGGGCACGATGGGCGGCACGCTGAGGTCCAGCGGCGGGAGCGGGTGACTGGCCAGATAGTCGTCCGGATCGAACAGCCGGCCCCCGATCAGCGCGTCCTCGCGGCGCGTCAGGTCGGCCTGGCGGAGCGCCGCGCGGGCGTTGCTCGCCACGTTGCTCAGCCGGTTGTTGATCTGCTCGAAGAGACCCGGCTTGTGCACCTCGGCCGCTTGTGCGGGCGGGCTGCCGGCGCCGAAATCGAACAGCGTCGGCACCGCGCCGCCCTCCACCGGCGCGGGCAGCTCGTTCACCGGGGTGTCGCGCAGCGCGACGGCCCCGCGCGGCTCGGCGCCGGTCGACTCGGCGTTCTCGTAGAGCGCCCGGGCCTTCCAGGTGAGCAGGAACACCCCGGCCATGCTGACCATGAACAGCGCCGCCGGCCAGTAGCGCAGCCAGCCGCTCGGTGGGACGATGAACCGTTCGCCCTGCGCGGGCGCCGCTTCGAAGCTGTGATCGAGAGACGCGTCGTCCATGCTGACACTCTACACCCGGCCCGCGGGATGGTCAACGCGGGTGCGTTGGCCGTTCGAACGCGCCGGGCTGTACTCTGTTCAAAGATGCGAACGGCCGTGGATGGTTCCCGCTCACTCCCGCAGCTCCCGTCGCGCCGCCGGTAGCTGCGCGATCAGGTCCGAGGCCAGGATCCCCGCGTCCGCGCCCGCCGCCGCCAGCTCGCCCGCCCGGCCATGGAGCCAGACCCCCCCCACCGCGGCGTCGAAGCCACTCAGCCCTTGCCCCGCCAGGGCCGCGATCAGACCGGTCAGTGCGTCGCCCATCCCCGCCCCCGCCATCGCCGGCGTCCCGGTGGGGTTCACCACCAGCGGCCCGTCCACCGCCGCCACCACCGTCCGGGCGCCCTTCAGGACCGCCGTGGCGCGGTAGCGCCGCGCCAGCTCGCGCGCCGCCGCCAGCCGATCGGACTGCACCGCCGCGGTGTCGATGCCGAGCAGCCGCGCCGCCTCGCCGGGGTGCGGCGTGATCACCAGCGGCGCCGACCCGCCCTCGAGCAGCCCCGGCGTGCGGGCGGCCAGGTTGAGCGCGTCGGCGTCGGCCACCACCGGCCCGGCCGCGGCGGCCACCACGGCGCGAACCACCTCCGCCGCTCCGTCGCCGGTGCCCAGACCCGGCCCCACCGCCACCGCATCCGCTGCGGCCGCGAGCTGCCCGGCCGGCTCGGCCGCGTCCGCCGCCAGCGCGCCCGCGTCGCCCTCGGGCAAGCCGTGGCCCATCACCTCCGGGGCGCTCGCCTCCACCGCTGCGGCCAGGCTCGCGGGGAGACCGAGGGTCACCAGCCCGGCGCCGCCGCGGAGCGCGGCGATCCCGGCCAGGAGCGCTGCGCCGCCGAGCCCGCGCGAGCCGCCCACCACCAGCACGCGCCCCGCATCGCCCTTGTGTGCGGCGGGCTCGCGCGGCGGCAGGCGGCGCGCGACGTCGCGCTTTTCGACCAGCAGCGGCACGCCCTCGAGGTTGTGCAGGAGCACGTCCGGGATGCCGATGTCCACCAGCTCGACGGTCCCCGCGGCGGCGGCGCCGGGGTAGAGCACCAGCCCTCGCTTCCAGGCGCCGAAGGTGACGGTGCGCGCGGCGCGCACGTGCGGGTCGTGGGCCGCGCCGGTGTCGGCGTCGACGCCCGAGGGGAGGTCCACGCTGAGGACGGGGGTGCCG
>JACPDV010000670.1 GCA_016183835.1 Armatimonadota bacterium | reverse complement strand
CACGGCGGCGACGCCCCGCCAGGTCCTCGGCCGCTTCCGTAACAGCCGGGACGAGATCGTGGCGATCCTCACGCACAAGGCGCGCGAATGCGGTGAGCAGATCCGTTTTGTTGAGGACTTCGACAACTACGATGAGAATGCCGGGATCAACTTCGCGAAGCTGATGCGTCGCCACTTCTAGCCGGCCGCGGGTTCACCCCGCGGCGTTGGCCTGGCCGGCGACCGCGCCGTTCGCCGCTGCCGGTGCCCTCACCCGCTTGGCCCGTGGGCCTTTGTCCGTGGCAACCAGCTCGTATTCCACCTCCGAACCCGGTTCCAGCGTCCGCCACCCGGCCATCTCGATGTCGCTCTGGTGCACGAAGACCTCACGACTCCCGTCCCGTGGCTCGATGAAACCGTAGCCCTTCTGGTCATTGAACCATTTGACCGCGCCGATAGGCATCCCTGACTCCTGGCGGCTGTCACAACTCTCACGGCCACCTGGTGCGCCGCCTCCAGCCGTGAGACCGACCTCTCCAGCGGCAGTCCCCCGGACTTCCACCGAGAAACCGACCGTCTTATCGATTGTAAGGCGATCGGGGCACGGTTTCAGCACCGGATTCCCCGCGGCTTGTCGCCGGTGTGGAGAAGCTCGGGAGTGGTCTCGCCGCAGGGAACGCGGATCGTGGCCCCATGCCGCGCCCGAGGCCGCCACAGCGGCCCTCTGATGCGTGCGGAGCGGCTTGCGGAGCGCATTCGTTCTGGCCCGCCGGGTGCGGAATGGGTCTGCCGCCGCCGTGGCCGCCCACAACAATAATGCAAGAGAGCCGGACCCCGAATCCCCGTCTGCCGCCCCCGGGCTCCGCCAGCGGTTGCTCCACGGGCTACAGGCGGTTACAATCCCGCCGGAGAGTTCGCATGACCGCTGAGGAGCGCGCCGCCGACTTCCGCGCCCGTTACCAGGCCCTTCGCGCCGAGATCGCCAAGGTGCTCGTGGGACAGGACGAGATCGTCCGCGGCGCCCTCACCGGCCTCCTCGCCGGCGGGCACATCCTCCTCGAAGGCGTGCCCGGACTGGGCAAGACCCTCCTCGTCCGCACCCTCAGCCAGGTGCTCAGCCTGCAGTTCTCCCGGATCCAGTTCACCCCCGACCTGATGCCCGCCGACATCATCGGCACGAACCTGATCAACGAGACCGAGGCCGGCGTCCGGCGCTTCGAGTTCCGCCCCGGCCCCGTCTTCGCCCACGTGCTGCTCGCCGACGAGATCAACCGCGCCACTCCAAAAACGCAGTCCGCGCTGCTCGAGGCGATGCAGGAGCATCAGGTCACCGTGGGCGGCGTGACCCATCCGCTCCCCGAGCCGTACCTCGTGATCGCTACCCAGAACCCCATCGAGCTGGAAGGCACCTACCCGCTGCCCGAGGCGCAGCTCGACCGGTTCCTGCTCAAGCTGACCGTGGGCTACCCCAGCGCGGCGGAACTGGCCGAGATCCTCGACCGCACCACCGGAGTCGCGCTCGAGCCGCCGCAGCCGGTGCTCGGCGGCGAGGAGATCCTCGCGCTCCGGCAGACCGTGCGTGAGGCGGTCTACGTGGAGCCGGCGGTGCGCGACTACGCCATCCGGTTGGTGCTCGCCACCCACCCGCGCAACCCCGAGGCGCCCGAGGGCGCGAAGCGGTACGTCCGCTTCGGCGCCAGCCCGCGCGCCGGGCAGGCCTTGATGCTGGCGGGCAAGGTCGCGGCGCTGCTGGCCGACCCGCCGCGGTTCAACGTCGGCGTGAACGACGTGAGGAACGCCGCGCACGCCGCGCTGAGGCACCGGGTGATCCTCAACTTCGAAGGCGAGGCGGCGGGCGTGGGGACCGACGGGATCGTCGACGAGGTGCTGGCCGCGGTGCCGACGCCGGCGGACCAGGCGCGGCCGTAGTCAGCGGTCGCGCAGCCGGGACAGCGGGTCGCGCGGCGAAGTGCGCTGCCCGCCGCCGACGGATGGCCGGGCCTCCGGCGCAGCGGGCCGGGGCGCCGGCGGCGCGGCCAGCGGCGCGAGCAGCCGGCGCAGACCGTCCTGTGCGGGCGGATAGAGATCCACCGCCAGCAGGGCCTGCCGGTAGGCGTCCACCGCGCTGCCGGCCTGACCGCTCAGCTCGCAGGCCAGGCCGTAAGCGCAGAGCAACGCGGCGTTGCCCCGGTGCTGCGGCCGTGGCCCGTCGGGCCCGCCCTCGAGCAGCCTCCGCAGCCCGTCGCGCAGCTCGGGCAGCCGGCCCAGCTTGCGGTAGAGGCGCACCATGCGCTCCAGCGCGGCGTACCGGTCGGGGCCGGCGGCGAGGAGCCGACGGTAGGTCTCCGCCGCCTCGTCGTCGCGGCCGGCGCGCGCCAGCCCGCCGGCCAGGTCGTCGAGCAGCGCGGCGTTGTCCGGGTCGCTGCGCGCCGCCCGCCGCCAGGTCTCGAGCGCGCCGGGCAGGTCGCCCTGCGCCTCCTGCAGCCGCCCGCGGCGGCGCAACCAGTCGCCGTCGTGCGGTGTCTCGGCGGCGAGTTTGTCGAACCAGTCGAGCGCCTCGGGCAGCTTCCCGCCGGTACCCAGTGCCATGCCGTAGGCGTCGCTCACGGCCGGCCGGCGAGCCGCGCCGGTGAGCATCCCGTGCAGCTCGGTCTGCAGCGGCAGGAGCCGCCCGGCGCGCCCGGCGTAGTCCACCAGCGCGCCGGCGAGGCCGAAGTTCGTGGGCCGGGCGCCGAGGAGCTGCAGCCCCGCCTGGAGCCCCAGCTCGCCGGCGCGGTCGTCGAGGAACGTGTCCAGCCAGCGGTGGTAGACGTACGGGGCGTCGGGGGTCACGTCAGCCAGCTCGCGCCACCAGCGGCGAGCGTCGGCGAGCTGCCCCTGCCCCTCGGCGAGCCGCGCCAGCGAGAGGCGCGACCACCAGTCCTGGCTCTCGGCCCGCGCGGCGGCGCGGAAGTGTTCGATGGCCTGGTCGTAGCTCTCCTGCCGCGCCAGCTCCTCGGCCATCCGGCGGTGGAGCACGGCGCTGGTGGGCACCTTCTGCAGCCCGCGGAGCCACACCGCGGTGGCCTCGTCCACTCTTTTCCGCTCCAGCTCCACGTTGCCGGCCGCGACGTAGGCATACGGATTGGTGGGGTCGAGGTGGGCCAGGAGGCCGTAGGCGGCTCGGGCCTCGTCGAGGCGGCCCAGGTCCTCCAGGGCGATCCCCAGATTGCGCGCGGCGAGGGCGTTGCGCGGGTCGAGCTGGAGCACACGCCGGAACACCGCCGCGGCGCCCTGGAGGTCACCCCCCTGGCCCAGGGCACGGCCCAGCCCGAGGACCGACGGCGCGTGGTTGGGGAACTGCTGGACCAGGTGCTCGTAGATCCGCCGCACGGTCCGGATGTCGCCGAGGTGCTCCGCCTGGCGGGCGACGTTCTGCATCAGGAGGGGCTGGTGGGCGCTCTCGGCGAGCATCTCGAAGGCGCCCATCGCCTCGCGGTAGCGGCCGGTCCACTCCAGCGACCAGGCGAGCGCCCCGAGCGCGTCGGGGCGGATGGTGTGGCGCTCGGCGAGCGGCCCGAGCAGCTCCACCACCTGCTCGTAACGCCGGGCGTGGTAGTGGTAGGCAGCCAGCTCGTGGCGCACGGGGACGTCGTCGGGATGGGCCTTGAGGTAGGCTTCGAAGAGCTTCTGCGTGTCGCCCGGGCGGCCGAGCAGGTGGTAGAGACGACCCAGGAGGTAGACGAGCTGCGGCACCCTGGGGAACCGCCGGCAGGCGCCCTCGAGCAGCTCGACGGCGAGCGCGGTCTCGCGGGCGGCGAAGAGCCCCTGGCTGAGCTGGCCGTAGAGCTCGGGGCGGTCAGGCTCGCGGCGGAGGATCTCGCGCGCGGTAGCGACCGCGGCGCGCCGCTGCCCGCCGCGGAGCTGCAGGTCGAGGAGCTGCATGCGCAGCTCCACCCGCTCCGGCTGGAGCGCCACCATGCCACGCATCGCCGCCGCCGCCGCCGGCCAGTTGCCCGCGCCCACCCAGCACTGCACGAGCTGCTGGCGGGCCGGCAGCAGGTCGGGTTTGAGCTCCACCACGCGCTGCACGTAGCCGGCGGCGCGGGCGAACTGCTTGTGGCTGGAGTAGTACTGCGCGAGCCGGTTGGCGCTGGCGAGGACCTGGGGGGGCTCTTTGACCAGCGGGTAGGCCTGGCGGTAGAGGTAGACGGCCTGCTCCTCGCGGCCGAGTTTGTCGTAGATGTCGGCGCAGCCGAGGAGGAAGCGCGGCTCGTCGGGCTTGTGGTGGACGAGCGAGCGGGCGATCCCGAGTGCTTCGGCGTAGCGTTCGTCGGCCATCAGCAGCTCGGTCAGCATCAGCATGGCGCGGAGGTCGCCCGGCTGCACGGCGAGGTAGCGGCGCAAGGTGGCGGTGGCGGCGAGCTTGTGGCCGCTGACGAGCAGGGCCTGGGTAAGCCCGGTGTAGGCGGGGCCGTCGTAGCGGTCGAGCCGGATCGCCTCGCGGAACGCCACCTCGGCGTCGCCGGCGTGCTTCTGGGCCAGCAGGCTGAAGCCCAGGAGCCGCTGGGCCGCGGCGTCTTTCGGGTCGAGCCGGGTGACCGCCTGGAGGATGCGTTGCGCCTCGGCCGGCTTGCCGCCTCCGAGCGCCAGCTCGCCGAGGAAGCGTTGGGCCGCCAGGTTCTTCGGCTCGGCCTTGAGGAGCTCCTGTACGTGCTCGAGGGCGGCCTGGGGTTGGCCCAGGTGGAGCATCGCCTCGGCCACGCCCAGTTGCGCCGAGGCGCGGTCACCCTGGCGCTTCAGGCTCTGGCGGAAGTTGAGCAGCGCGGTCTGCCACTGGCCGTACGAGGCGAGGAGGTGGCCGAGCTGCTCATAGTAGGCCGCGGCGGCCTTGTCGCCGGCGGGCACGATGGATTCGGGTGGCAGGAAGCCTCCACCGACCAGCGTGAGCCAGAGGGCCAGGAGCGGGACGGTCATCGCCGCCGGTGCCCCCGCGGCGCTGAGTCACCCTGGCAAAAGCGCGGACTGGTCCCGCATCGGGGGTGTATCATAGCGTTCCGGCCGGGCCCGGGTCGGCCGGCCCGCGGGTCACACTCTACCATAAGGATCTTCTGGTGTCCAACCAGCGCGTGGTGCTCGTGCCCCTCCTCCTGAGCCTCATCCCGGCGCTCTACATCGGCGCGCAGCGGGTGGCCGTGGAGCGGGGCAACACCGCCGTGGCGCTCCTCGTCGACGAGTCCGAGCTCGAGGCGCTGGCAGCGTTCAGCCACAAGTCCATCCACGAGTGCCGCGCCGCGTTGAAGCAGGCGGGAGTGACGGGCGTGACCGTGGAGGAGCCCTCCTTCGCCGACCTGGCGGAACAGGGGCTCGTGCGCGCCGCCGAGGACTCGCCCACGCCGCGCTGGTGGCTCGCCACGGGCACCTCGCAGGGACACGAGGCGCTGCAGGCGCTGTACCGCGACCTCGGGCTCCGCGTGGTGCGGGTGGAGGCCGACCAGATGGAGGTGGAGGCGCCCTGGTCCGCCATCGCGGCGCTCGGCGCCGGGCTCGACCCCGAGCGCATGCAGGCCGTGCGCGAGGCCGGCCTCACGCCGGTGGCGCGGCTCCGCAACGGGCCGGGGCTGAGCTCCAAGGCGATCGCCGCCGCGCTCCACCGGGCCAAGGAACTGGGCGCCCGGATGGTGCTCTTCGGCGGCGACCAGGTCCTCGGCTTCCGCGGGCTGCTCGGCTGCACCGCCGAGGCGCTGAGCGAGGCCGACCTGACTTGGTGCCGCGTCGAATTCGCCGTGCAGAAGGGCGAGGTGGGGCTGGCCGAGAGGCTCCTCGCGGGACCGCGGCCGGCCTCGTATCTGCGCGTGCACAGCATCACCTCCGCTGAGCTGCCGCGCCTCACGCCGGAGACCATCCTCGACCGCTACCGGCGCGCGGCGCAGGAGCGTGGCATCCGCGTGCTGTTCGTCCACCTGCAGCTCACGGCCAACGACGAGCCGCTCGAGGTGGCTTGGCGTAGCGCCGGCGGCGGCGTGGCTCCTGGTGCTCCTCGGCGGCGGCTGGCGGCCGAGCCGCTGGCTGGCGTGGTGGGTCGGGCTGGCGGCCGTGCTGACCCTGGCGCTGCTCGTCAGGCCGGGGCTGGGGGCCAAGCTGGCCGCGCTGGCGGCGGGCGTCGCCTACCCCACCCTCGCCGGCCGCTGGGCCTGGCTGCAGCTTCTCGAGCAGCCGCCGCGGAGCCGCTGGGCGGCGGTCGCGGTGCTCTGGCAGGCGGCCGGCTGGGCCGTGCTCGGCGGGCTGCTGGCGCAGGCGCTCCTGGCCAGCGCGCGCTACATGCTGGGGCAGGATATCTTCTCCGGCGTCAAGCTGACGCAGGTGCTGCCCATTGCCGCGATCCTGGCGCTGGTCGGGCTCGGGCTGACGCAGCCGGGCGTCGACGCCGCCACGGTGCGCGAGCGATGGCGCGGGTTCTGGAGCAGTCCGGTCCGGTTCCTGCACGCCGTGGTGCTGGTGGCGGGGCTGGCCGCGGTGGCGATCCTGCTGGTGCGCTCGGGCAACGAAGGGGCCAACGTGCCCGAGGCCGAGCTGAAGTTGCGGGCCCTGCTCGAGACGATGCTTGGCGCGCGCCCGCGGACCAAGGAGTTCCTTTGCGGCGACCCGGCGCTCCTCCTGGCGGCGCTGGCGGCGTGGCGCGGGCGGCGCGAGTGGGTCGGCCCGCTGTTGGTGGTGGGCATGATCGGGCTGGCCTCCACCCTCAACACCTTCTGCCACATCCACACGCCGCTGAGCCAGTCGCTCTTGCGCACCTTCCACGCCCTGTGGATCGCCACACTGCTGGGCCTGGCCGTGGACGCCTGGCTGCACCGGCGCAAGCCCGCGGAGCAGACGGGTGGCTGAGCCGGCCCGGCGGGTCCTGCTCTCGGGCTACTACGGCTTCGGCAACGTCGGCGACGACGCGCTCTACATCGCCCTTACCGGCCTGCTGCGCGAGTGCGGGGCGACGGCGATCGCCGTCCCCGCCGGGCCGCTCCCGCTCCCGCCGGCCGAGGGCGTGATCCGCCTGGGGCGCTTCGATCTGACCGGCATGGCGCGGTTCCTGCGCCGGGGCGCGGTGGTGGTGAGCGGCGGCGGGGGGCTGTTCCAGGACGCCACCAGCGGGCGGTCGCTGGCCTATTACCTCGGCATCCTGGCCCTCGCGCGGCGGCTGCACCGGCCGTATGCGGTGTGCGCGCAGAGCCTCGGGCCGCTGGGCGGCAAGCTCGGCCGGCGGCTGGTGCGGCGGATGCTCGACGGCGCCGCGGCGGTGACGGTGCGCGACGCCCGCTCGCGCGATGCCGCCGCCGAGCTGGGCGTGTCGCGCGCGCCGCGGGTCACGCTCGACCCGGTCTTCGCGCTGCCGCCGCCCACCACCGAGGAGCTCGCCGCGGCCGAGGACCGCCTGCCGCCCCGGCCGCGCGTGGCGCTCTGCCTGCGGCCTACGCAGCACACCGAGACCGTCCTGGCGGCGGTGGCCGAGTGGCTGCCGGCGGCCGGCGGGGCACCGTGCCTGCTCGCCTGCCAAGCCGCGGACCACGAGCTGGCCGGCCGGCTGACGGGGGCCGCCTGCGCGCTGCCGCCGGGCGGGGTGCGGGAGACGCTGGCGGCGGTGGCGGCCTGCGACCTGGTGGTCGCGGAGCGGCTGCACGCGCTGATCTTTGCGTTGCTCGCCGGGGTGCCGGCGGTGGCGGTGGACTACGACCCGAAGGTGGCCGGCCTGGCGGCGGACGCCGGGGTGCCGGTGGCCGGCCGCGACGCCGACCTGACGGCGCCGGGTCTCGCGGCGGCGGTCGCGACAACCACCCCAACGCGGCGGCGGGAGCTGGTGGTTGGCGCGGCGGCGCGGGTCAAAGCGGACTTTCGAACACTGTTCGAAGCGCTTGTCCAAGCGGATTCCCAATGATATAATCGCAGCCGGCCCAGACCGTGCAACAAGTCGCGCCCGGACTTGTCGAATCATTCCAGGGTGGGTGTCCCCTGGCGCTGCCGGTTGGGCTTCCGGCCGAGTCGGTGGGGCGGGTGCGGGAGATCTCGATGGCGAACAGCACACGCCGCTGGTCCTACGACGACGACCCTTCTTCGACCCAGAATCTCTGGATCATCGTCTTGGTGGTCGCCGCCATGGTGTTGTCGTTCCTGTTCGGGAAGTACTTCATCGGCGACCGGATCCGCGGCGGCGAGAGCCAGGCCGCAGCGCCCGCGGCGCCGCCGACGACGGTGGCGCCGCCGACGCCCATGGCCGCGGTGCCCACGGCGCCCGGTGCGGCTGCGCCGGTGGACGGCGCGGTCAGCATCACGCCGGCGGCCCCGGCCACGCCGGCC
>JACPDV010000669.1 GCA_016183835.1 Armatimonadota bacterium | reverse complement strand
TCCGCGACGTGGAGGGCCAGGATGTCCTCCTGTTCATCGATAATGTCTACCGCTACATCCTGGCCAACATGGAGGTGTCGGCGCTGCTGGGCCGCATGCCCTCGGCGGTGGGCTACCAGCCCACCCTGGCGACCGACATGGGCGAGCTGGAGGAGCGGATCACCTCCACCAAGCGCGGGTCAATCACCTCGTTCCAGGCGATCTATGTTCCCGCCGACGACTACACCGATCCGGGCATCGTCACCACCTTCGGCCACCTGGACGCTACCACGGTGCTCAGCCGGCCGCTGTTCGAGCTGGGCATCTACCCGGCGGTGGACCCGCTCGACAGCTCCTCGCGCATCATGGACCCGCTGGTCATCGGGCAGGAGCACTACGAGACCACGCGCGGGGTGCAGAGCGTGCTGCAGCGCTACAAGGACCTGCAGGACATCATCGCCATCCTGGGGGTGGACGAGCTGTCCGACGAGGACAAGGTGACCGTGTCGCGGGCGCGGCGGCTGCAGAACTTCCTCTCCCAGCCGTTCAACGTGGCGGAGGTGTTCACGGGCATCCCCGGGGTGTTCGTGCCGGTCGAGGAGACGGTGCGCGGGTTCCGCGGGATCCTCGAGGGCAACTACGACCACCTGCCGGAAGAGGCGTTCTACCTGGTCGGGACCATCGACGACGCGGTGGCCAAGGCCGAGCGGCTGGGCGCGCGGGAGTAGGCCGTGGCGGGTTCCTTCAGCCTCGACATCGTCACGCCGGAGCGGCTGGTGTACCAGGGCGAGGTGACCTCGCTGCAGGCGCCCGGGTTGGACGGCTACTTCGGCGTGCTGGCGAGCCGCGCGCCGCTGATGGCGGCGCTGGGCACGGGGCAGGTGAAGTTCCGGGAGCAGGGCGGCGAAGAGCGGTTTGTGGCCATCAACGGGGGCTTTTGCCAGGTGCTCGCCAACCACGTGGTGGTCCTGGCCGACGCGGCGGAGTTCGCCGAGGAGATCGACGCGGTCGAGGCGCAGGCGCGGGTGGAGCAGGCGCGGCAGCACCTGCTGGGACAGATCCTCTCGGAGGAAGACATGCGCCGCCGCCGGCAGGCGCTGGACGCGGCGGCGACGCGGGTCAAGGTGGCGTCGCAGGTGCGGCGGTAGCGGCGGCAATTCCGGCGAGGCGATGCGAAGTAGGGCGTGCGTCTCGCGCGCCATCGTCCCGTGGCCTCATCGGAACCGGAATGCTGGACCCCACCCTGCTGCTACGGCTCTGGCGGCAATGACGCGCGGTACCAGGCCAGGAAGTCACCCGGCGTGCCAATCCGTAGCAACTCAATCTCGGCTCTCCCATCCAAAACGAGCAGGTGCCGCCGGTCGAGCGTGACCAGGTAGTCTGCCCCGCACCGCAAGGCAGCTTCCAGGACGATGGCGTCCGGTGGGTGTTTGGTGAGGACCACCAGCGGCTCAACGGCCTGGACCTCGCCGTCGTCTATCCCGAGCACACCGGCGCGAGTCAGCATGGCCGCCAGAACACCAAGCCGCGCGGGAGCCTTCCGCCGGAAGACGTCCTCGACTTCGCGCAGCACTTGTGCACAGACGACGAGGCGGACGGCGCCGGACTCGCCAATCCGCAAGATGGCTCGGCCACCACCTTGGGCCGAGAAGACAGCTGCGAAGTGCGCGCTGGTGTCCAGGAAGACGAGCGGCTCAGACGGCATCGCGCTGCTCGTTCAACGCGGCCAGCACGCTCTCGAGCGTCTCGCCCTGTTCGCGCAACGCAGCGCCGAGGCTGTCGGCCAGTCGGTCGATCTCGGACTCGCCTGGCCGAAGCAGCAGCATTCCGCCCAGGTCGATGACGGTCAGCCGGTCGCCCGGACGGAGGTGACATGCGTCGCGCAGGGCCTTGGGCAGCGTGAGGACACCGCGCTGGCCGAGCTGAATGGTGGATACGTTGGGCATCGCTGCTCTCCTGCGGTGCTGCTGAGCAGTATGGCAGAAGATCGGCCGATCAGCAAGACCCGGGAGTGGATCGACCGCATCGCTGCGCCGGCTCAGGCCACCTCCGGCTCCAGCATCGCCGCCAGCTCCTGCTCGTACACCCCGAACCGCTCCTCCTCGAACGGCTCGCGCTCGATGTACTTGAGGAAGATCGCGGCGTCGCGCCGCACCCCGCTCATGTCGCGCCGGCTCCAGTTGGGCACCTCCGTGCCATGGTGCACCACGTTGCCGTCCTGCAGGTAGACGTACTCGCCCGCGTACTCGCGGAACTTGTCGGGGTTCTCGGCGTAGGCCAGCGCCTGCTCGCACATGCTCCGGCGCCAGTTGCTCACCCGCTCGTGCGTGTCCGTGGCCTCGGAGTCGAACCCGCCGAGCGGCGGGTGAAGGTCGTGCTGGAAGTCGATCTCGCCCAGACTACGAGGGCCGAGACCGGCCTCGGAGGCGATGCGGAGGTGGTTGCGGTCGCGCCGGAAGGGCGGCGTGGGCCAGTCGCTGAGCGGGTCGTGGCCCATCAGCACGCAGCCGCAGAAGTCCGTGGCGATGACCTGGTCGCCGGCCAGGAGCGCATTGCTGGTCCACGCGTTGCCGCCCCACTCGCGCTGCGACTGGCCCACCAGTCCGTCCACGATGTTGAGGTCCGGCTGGAGGATCCGCCCCAGGTCGGCGAGGACGAACGGGAGCCGGATGATGTGGTGGAAGTACTGCCGCGGCCGGTTGTCCGGGTGCACCGGGCAGAGGCCGAAGAGATTCTTGCAGCACATCGTGACGCCCATGAAGGCGTGATTCTTGAGAGTCGCCACGCTGACGAAGGCGTCGGCCTCCTTGAAAACGGGGTTGAGCTGGTAGCGCGCGAACATCAGCCCACCGCCCGGCACGTCGTAGACCGCGAAGGGTGCGTCGTTGCACTCGATGTACTCCACGCCGAACTCGTCGAAGAGCGGGTAGAGACGCTCCTTGTCGGAGTTGGCGTGCCAGCCTTCGGGCTGCAGCGTGGTGTCGGCGACGACGATGCGCGCGGTGGTGCGGTCGCGAAGGAGCCGGAGGACCCCGCGCATCACATCCTCGTCGACCAGCTCCTGGCAGCGATCGTCGACCCGCCGGACGCGCTCGGGCGGCCACACCATGTTGGTCTTGATGGCGATGGTGCGGGCGTTCTCGAGCTTGTGCCAGGCGCGGTCGAGGGGCGCGGTGATGCGCTCCAGGGTGGCATGGATCTCCTCCACGGAGGCACGATAGTCGCAGAAAGCAGCGCGGACGGTATAGGCGTTCGAAGGCCGAGCATTCTGACTCATGGTTGGCTCACCGATCCATCCCGCTCATTCTACCAACGATCGAACAAACCGGCGGGGGTCGAGTTGCAGCGGACCCGGCTTTGGCTCGGATCCGGTGGTGCCGATCACTGGCGTCGGAGGCCGTGGCTTGGGTATACTCCGTAGCCAAGGGAACGGGTGCCGGCCGCCGGCTCCCGGGTCGGGGTGGTGAGTATGCCGAACCTCGCCTGCACGCGCCGGCGACGCGCAGGGGGTAGACCGTGCCCGTGATCCTCGGAGGGCGGAGCCGCAGGTCGGCGGTGCGGGACCTGTTCCGCCGGCCGCGGAACGCGGCCGAGCTGGCCCGGCTGGCGATCGCCCTGGCCGTCCTCTGCTTCTTCACAGGTCTCGTTTGCGCCGGTCTCGAGGACGGCAGACTGGCCGGCCTGTCCGCCCTGGCGATGGTGGTGTGGCTCGCGGTGGCGGTGCGCGCCCAGATCCAGGAGCGCGACGCCCGGGCCTTGCGGTGGCTGGGCGGCGGGGACTCCGAGCTGGGCCACCGCATCCACGGCTGCGAGCAGCGGCTGGAGCAGCTTCAGGCCGAGCTCGACGAGTTGAGAGACCGCCGGCTCGGGCTGCAGAACGCCTACGAGCAGCTCTCCCGCTCCACCTTCACCGCCCGCGCCGAGGCGCTCAAGCCCGCCATGCGGCTGATCGACGACCAGATCGCGCGGCGCTACCTGCTGGTCGAGGAGTGGCAGGGGCTGCGCACCGACCTGCAGGCGCTGGTAGTGATGAACAGCATCGAGCCGCTCCTCCCCGATCCCGACAACGTGGTGGAGCTGGATCAGATGGACGAGGAGCGCCAGCGCCTGCAGGACGCTCACGACGAGCTGATGGCGCTGGACGAGGTCTGGCGCGAGCTGGGCTGACCATCCCCTACCCGCCCTCTACCAGCTCCAGCCGCAAGTCGTCCAGCCGCAGCGAGAGCGTCACCGGCGTGGTGTTGTCGCCCTTCTCGATGGCGATGTCGCCGGTCGCGCCGTTCGGCGGCACCTCGACGATCGCCTCCAGCCGCTGCCAGGTACCCAACTTCGAGGCGTCGTAGGGGTTGCTGCTGCAGTTGCTGAGCCACTTGCCGTCGGCCGCGTTGATGCCCAGCTTGAGGTAGGGAGCCTTGGCGGCCGGATCGAGCTTGTCCACCAGCATCCAGCCCGACAGGCGGTACTGCGCGCCGGGGAGCAGCGGCGCCGCCACGCGGTGGGAGGCGTAGTTCCAGGCGGCGTCGGCGGTGCCCTGCACCAGCAGCGACTGCCTGCCCGCGTGTGCCGCCTGCGCGTCGACCGCGATGGTGACCCCCTGCGCCGCACCCCACCCTGCCGGCTGGCCCTCGAAATCCTCCTCGTACGCCACCCCGGCGGCCGCCTGCCCCGGCACCGCCTTCACGGCAGCGAGGTCGTAGGAGCCGTCGTCCTGCCGGCCGCCGATGCCCAGCGCGATGCCCTGCCCGGTCTCGGGCAGCACGACTCGGACTCGTAGACGGTACTCGCCCGGCGCCGTGCCCGCCGGCAGGCGGAGCATGCCTGCCACTGCCTGCTCTTCGCCCTGCCACCACTGCGTCGTCGGCACGTGAGGGAACCGGCGTTCGGCCGCCACCGCCCTGCCAGCCGCATCCACCAGCGACCAGTCAAGGGTGAAGCTGTCGTAGCACGGGGCCACGCCGTCGTTGCGCCACACCGTGTTGAGCAGCAGCCGCGTCGGCCGGTCGGGGCTGACGTGGACCTCTCCCGGCAGTTCGAGGCGGGCCACCACGAAGCGGTAGCCGATGCGCCGCGCGGCGTCGGTGAGGAGCTTCCGTGCCTCCTCCGGGGCCTGCCGGTAGCCGCCTCCGCCGAACAAGTTGGTGTTGAGGTAGCTGATGGGCGCGGAGAGGCCCTTGGCGATGGTGGCGGGCACGTCCCAGTGCTTCTGCAGCATCTCGTTCCAGCCGCTGTGGAACTCGAAGTTGCAGATCACCCCGCGCCGGCTGTACGGGCCGTAGAGCCAGCCGCCGCAGTCGTAGCTGGCGCCGGCGGGGTTGAGGCCGTCCTGGCAGAAGTGGACCCCGCGGATGGCCGCGTAGTCGTCGATGCCGAGATGGGCCTGCCCGCCGACGTTGAGGAAGACCAGCCTGTGCGGGAAGGCGGCGCGGTAGGCGTCGATCATCCGCCGATAGGCCGTCGCGTACCGGGCCTCGGTGAAGCCGGTCTCCTGGAGCTGCTGCGGCGTCCAGCGGGCCAGGTGCATCTCGCCCCACTCGCCGATGCTCCCGATGTCCACGAACTCCAGCCCGGGCCGGCCGTCGAGATACGCACCCAGCTTCGCGATGAACGCGGCCTGGGCATCGAGGTAGCGCTCGTCCCAGAAGACCGGGTCGGTGTGCACCTTGCCGTTGAGGGCGGTGTGCGGCACGCCGGGCACGCCCTGGTCGAAGACCCACTTCGGGGTCACGTACTCGCCGCGCGAGTGCATGCTCTGGCACATCACGCGGAACGCCACTCGTTTGCCGCGCTGCTTGACCCAGAAGTCGAAGAGCGGCCCGAAGTACTCGTCGAAACGGTAGACGCCCGGCTCCGGATTGACGTCGTTCCAGTCGAGCCGGTAGTAGGCGATGTCGCAGATCTGCATGAACCACTCGTCGGGCTTGGCGTCCGTCGGCGGGTACTGCAGGTAAAGCCCCATGTGCGGGTTGAACAGCACGGCGTCGCTGAGCGGCGGGGTGACGGTGACCGCCGGCGGGGCGAGGAGGGGCAGCAGGGCGGCGAGGCAGGGGAACGGCGGCATGGCGGGACTCCGCAGTGAGGGGTTCGGCGCTGTGCGGGACTGCCCTCTGCGGGTAGGTAATCAGCGGTTGAAACCGCCGCTGGCGAAAGCAAAACCCGCCTGCGCGGGTTCGGACCCGGAGTCCGCGAAGGCGGACTTGGCCTACGCCAGCGGCGGTTTCAACCGCTGATGACCCGCGGATGACCGCCTGGTGACCGACGTAATCACCGCGCGCCAACCCGGCAGGTATGCACCAGCCATCCGCGAACCGCGCCCCGATCGCGGAGCGCCCCATGTTGTTCGCCTCACTCTCCCTCGCCTGCCTGGCCGCCGGGCCGGAGCCGGTCTTCACCGCACAGACCGACTGGCTCAGCTACCAGGTCCACGCCGACGGCCGACTGCGACTGGTCAACCGCACCGACGGCAAGGACCTCCTCGCGCCGGCCCTGCAGCCCGTCGCCACCCTCACCAAGGGCCTGCAGCAGGACCTGCCCGCCACCGCGGCGGCCCTCCGCGACGGCGCGCTCGAACTTCACCGTCCAGATCCTGGACGTGACCGGCGAGGGCACCGGCGCGTTCAGCTTCTTCAACCTCGTCACCACGCTCCCCGGCTCCCTCGGCGACCCGTTCGCCGTCTGCGCGCTCGCGCTCGACCTACAGACCAACGTGCCGCAGATCCCCGGCCACAACCACGCCGCGCGCGCCACCTGCTACCCCCGCTTCGGCTACGCCGGGGCCACGGCGGCGCTCGTCGGCGCGCCGGCAGCGCAGCTCCGCGACGTGCTCAAGGAGGTCGTGGGCGCGGCGCCCGACCTGCCCCACTCCACCGTCGGCGGCCCGTTCGCCTTCGACCACCCGGACAACCGCGGCAGCTACGTCTTCAACTTCGGCAACCTCACCGAGCAGACCGTCGACGCCTGGATCGACATGTGCCACGCGCTCGGCGTGAACGAGATCGATTTCCACGGTGGCGGCTCGTTCCGGTTCGGCGACATGCTGCCCAACCCGACCTGGTACCCCGACGGCGCCGCGAGCATGCGGAAGGTGATCGACCGGCTTCACGCCGCGGGCATCCTCGCCGGTCTGCACACCTACGCCTTCTTCATCGACAAGCGCTGTCCCTGGGTCACGCCCAAGCCCGACCCGCGCCTCGGCAAGGACCGCATCCTGACCCTCGCCGCCGACCTGCCGGCCGCCGCCACCACGCTCACCGTCAACGAGTCGACGACCGGCATGAGCGCGACCACCGGCTTCTTCGTGCACAACAGCAACACGCTCCAGATCGGCGACGAGCTGATCACCTACACCGCCGTCAGCCAGGCGGCGCCGTTCACCTTCAGCGGCCTGACGCGCGGCGCCCTCGGCACGCAGGTGGCCGCGCACGAGGCCGGCGACGAGGTGGCGCACCTGCGCGAGTGCTTTGGCCTGTTCGTCCCCGACGGCGACTCCACGCTCCTGACGGACGTCGCCGCGCACACAGCCAACCTCTACAACGACGCCGGGTTCGACATGATCTACCTCGACGCCCTGGACGGCGAGGGCGCCATCGCCGGAGGCGACGTCGGCTGGCACTACGGCAGCAAGTTCACCTTCGAGCTCGCCAAGCGGCTCGACCGCTCGGCCATCATGGAGATGAGCACCTTCCACCACCACCTGTGGTACGTCCGGGCGCGGATGGGTGCGTGGGACCACCCGAACCGCAGCCACAAGCGGTTCATCGACCTCCACGTGGACGGCAACCGCGGGCTGGACGCGATGTTCCTCCCGGCCAACCTGGGCTGGTGGGCATTCAAGACCTGGTCCGGGCCGACCGGTGAGCCAACCTTCCCCGACGACATCGAGTACCTCTGCGCCAAGGCACTGTCCACCGACACCGGGCTGTCCATCATGGGCATCACGCCCGAGAACCGCGACAAGGTGCCCGCCCTGCCGCGGTTGGCCGAGATCGTCCGGCAGTGGGAGTCGCTCCGTCACGCCGGCTACTTCGACGACCACGTGCGCGCCGCCCTGGCCACGCCCGGCCGCGACTACACGCTCGAGCGGAAGGACGCCGAGTGGCAGTTCCGGCGGGTGGAGTACCCGAAGCACAAGGTCGAGTGCCTCGACGACTGGAGCAGCGCCTGGACCGTCGACAACGCCTTCGCCGAGCAGCCGCTCCAGCTCCGGATCGAGGCCCTGCAAGGCGCCGGCGCCTACGAGGCGGAGGGCAACCCCACTCTGTCCGCCTTCGCCGCCAGTGAGTTCGGCGCGGGGAATGCGCCCAACGGGATCCAGGGCGCCCTGGCCTCGTCCGCCGAGCAGGTGAAGGCCGGCGGCGCCAGCGGCAAGCTCACCGCGACCAACGGCACGGCTGCGGCGCTCGGCGCCTGGTGCCGGTTCGAGCGCACCTACGACCCACCGCTGAACCTCAGCGCGCATCCAGCGATGGGCGTCTGGGTCCACGGTGACGGGCAGGGCGAGCTGCTCAACCTGCAGCTTCAGAGCCCGTACCACCTGGCCGGCGGGATCGGCGATCACTACATCACCGTGGACTTCACCGGCTGGCGCTACTTCGAGCTGATCGAGCCCGAAGGCGAACGCTGGGCACAGCACCGCTGGCCCTACGGCAACGCGTATGCTATCTACCGCGAGGCCGTCCACGCCGGCGCGGTGGGCTCCCTGTCGGTCTATCTCAACGAGCTGCCGCCCGGCAAGCCCGTCACGGTCTACCTCTCGCCGGTGCGCGGCCTGGCGCCGGCCACCTGCGTCCTGCGCAACCCGAGCATCTCGGCCGGCGGGAAGACGCTCACCTTCCCGGTGACGCTGGAGACTGGCCAGGTGCTGGAGTACCGCGGCGGCGAGGCGGTGGTCTACGGCCCCGAGGGCGGCGAGCTGCAGCGGGTGAAGCCGACCGGCGAGACGCCCACGCTGACGGCCGGCGCGAACGCGCTGAAGGTCGGCTGCGAGGCCGACGGCGCTGTCCGGCCGCGGGCGAACGTGACGGTCATCTCCCTCGGCGAGGAGCTGCGCGGGAAGCGGCCGGACGACCAGATCCGGTGGGAGTACCTCGGAGGTCGGCCATGATGTCCGCGGCGCTGCTCCTCTGCGCCACGCTCAACCCGTGTGGCACTGGCAGTCTTCTGCCAGTGTCTGCCCAGGCTGGTGGCCGGGCCGGCGAACACTGGCAGCAGACTGCCAGTGCCACACACCGCTCCTACCACGTGGATGCTGTTGACGGCGACGACGCCCGCGACGGCCTCTCCCCCGCGACCGCCTGGCGCAGCCTGGCGAAGGTCAATGCCGCACCGCTGGAGCCGGGCGATACCGTGCTCCTCCGCCGTGGTGGCACCTGGCGCGGCCAGCTCACGCCGCGCAGTGGCGCGGACGGCGCGCCGGTCACCTACGCAGCCTACGGCGAGGGCGCGAAGCCGCTCCTCCTCGGCTCCGTGGAGCGCAGCCGGCCCGAGGATTGGCAGCCGGCGGGGGACGGTGTCTGGGTGACCGGCCGCCTCAAGTCGGAGGAACTCAGACCACAGCCGGACTTCGCGGGTCTGTCCTGGGGCATGTGGGCCGAGGGCGGCGCCGAGGCCCGGGCCGAGACGCTCGGCGGCGAGCCGTCCGTCCACCGCGTGACCTGCGTCCACCCCGGCACTTCGACCAACCACATCCAGCTCACCACCAGCGGTCTGAACGTCCGCACGGGCGAGTGCTGCCTGTTCACCTTCCGGGCGCGCTGCACCAAGCCGTTCGCGCTGCCGCTGGTGCAACTGATGAAGCGCGACGCGCCGTGGTCCGGCTACAGCGAAACGCCGGCGCCGGCCCTGAGCATCGGCACCGAGTGGTCGGAGCTGACGGTGCGCTACCTGGCCACGACAACCGATCCGGAGGCGCGGATCACCTTCTTTCTCGGCGGTGCGCTGCCCGAGGGTGCCGTGCTCGAGCTGCAGCCGCTCTCCTTCAGCTCCTCGCCGGGGGGGAACCTGGCGGAGTTGGCGGTGGACGTGGGCAACATCGTCTTCGACGACGGCGCCTCGGCCGGCTGGAAGCAGTGGGGCCCCGCTGAGCTGAAGCAGCCGGGCGACTACTGGTACGACGCGGCGAACTGGGAGCTGCGGCTCTGCTCCCCGGCCAATCCCGCGACACTGCACCGCCGCATCGAGCTGGCGTTGACGCGCCACGTCGTCAACCAGGGCGGCCGGCACCACGTGGTCTACGACGGGCTGGCGGTGAGCTGCGGCGCGGCGCACGGCTTCGGCGGCGGGTCCACGCACCACCTGACGATCCGCGACTGCGACGTCTCCTGGATCGGCGGCGGCCACCAGTTCACCACGCCCGAGGGCCATCCGGTGCGGTATGGCAACGGCATCGAGTTCTGGGCCGACGCGCACGACAACCTGGTGGAGCGCTGCCGCCTGTGGGAGATCTACGACGCGGCGCTGACCAACCAGGGCGGCGACAACAACGTCGAGGAGAACCTCACCTGGCGGGACAACGTGATCTGGCACGCCGAGTACAGCTTCGAGTACTGGAACCGCAACGGCTCGAAGACACGGAACGTGGTCTTCGAGCACAACACCTGCGTGGATGCGGGCTTCGGCTGGGCGCACGCGCAGCGGCCGGACAAGAACGGCCGGCACCTGATGTTCTACTGGAACCCGGCGGAGACGACGGGCTTCGTGGTGCGCGACAACGTCTTCTGCAACGCGACGGACAGCCTGCTGCGGATGGACAATGACTGGCGGGCGGGGTTGACGATGGACGGCAACGTGTGGTGGCAAGCAGGTCCCGTAGCGTGGTGGTTCCTGAAGGAGCGCTGGTCGCCGGCGCAGTTCGGGGAATACCGGAGGGTGACGGGGATGGATGCGGGGTCGGTGGTGGTGGAGCCGCGGTTCGTGGATGCTTCGAAGCATGACTACCGGCTGTTGCAGGGGACGGCGGGAGCGCGGGCGGCGGGAGGGTGAGGGCGCCGGCGGGAGGAGTCGGCGCGCGTGCCGCGTACGTTCGTCCGAGCGCACGGCCAGGTCCGGGATCCCCCCGCCGCTTGCCAGGCGGGAAGAGCGGAAGGAACTCCCTTGTCCGTACCGAGCGATGCACGGGGGGAACCGGAACGGTCGGCGACGGCGGACTCCTCTGCCTCGTGGTTCGCGGAAGACCTGCCAGGGCTGCTCCAGCGGTCCCTGGAGGTGCATCCCGACGGCGTCTACTGGATGGACACCGCGAACCGCTTCATCTACGTGAATCAGGCCGCCTGCGATGCGCTGGGGTACACGCGCGACGAGCTGCTGGGGATGCCGCTCGTCGCGGTGAACGCCGGCGCCACCCCCGAGGCGATGGCGCGCGTCTGGGAGCAGTTGCGCAGTGTGGGGAGCTATTGCCGGGAGTCGGTGCACCGGCGCAAGGACGGCAGCCTGTTCCCGGTCGAGATCATGGCGACCTACGTGCGCGTCGACGACCGCGAGTACAACTGCGGCTACGCGCGCGACATCAGCGCCCGGCGCCGGGCCGAGGAGTCGCTGCGCGAGAGCGAGGAGCGGTACCGCGCGCTGGCCGATGCGCTGCCGCAGGTGGTGTTCGAGACCGACCGCTCCGGCCGGCTGACCTACGCCAACCGCATTGCCTTCGAGGTGTTCGGCTACTCGACCGATGAACTGGAGGGTGGGCTGTACGCTGTGGACATGGTGGATCCCACCGAACAAGAACGCGTGAGCTCCGGCATCGAGTGCGTGCTGGCGGGGAGCCCCAGGAGTCAGGGCAGCGAGTACCTGGGCCGCCGCAAGGACGGCTCGACGTTCCCGGTGGCGATCTACAGCACTCCCTTGCTGCGAGAGGGCGAGGTGATGGGGATACGCGGCATCATCATCGACATGACCAAGGCCCGGCAGGCGGAGGCCGAGCACGCGCGGCTGCGGACGCAGCTCTTCCAAGCCCAGCGCGCCGAGGCCGTGGGGGCTCTGGCCGGGGGCATCGCGCACGACTTCAACAACCTCCTGGCTGCGATCCTGATGCAGCTCGAGATGCTGCCGCTCGAACACGACCTGACCCCGGGGATGGTGGCGTCCGTGCGGGAGATCCGTGAGAGCGCCGACCGGGCCGCGGCGTTGACGCACCAGCTCCTCACCTTCAGCCGCCGGCAGCCCATCCGCCGCAGCGCGTTCGACCTCAACATGGTGATCGCGGAGTTGCGGTGATCGGCGAGAGCATCGCCGTGTCCTTCGAGCCGTGCCCCACCCCGGCGAGCGTCCTGGCCGATGCCGGGATGATGGAGCAGGTGGTGATGAACCTGTGCGTCAACGCCCGCGACGCCATGCCGCAGGGCGGGATGCTGAGACTGGCCCTGGCGCAAGTCACGCTCGACGGTGCGGTACTGAGCGGGCACCCGCAGAGCCGGGCGGGGCAGTTCATCCGGCTGGAGGTGAGCGACACCGGCTGCGGCATGGACGCCGGCACCCTGGCCCGGCTGTTCGAGCCGTTCTTCACCACCAAGGGCGTTGGCCAGGGCACCGGCCTGGGGCTGGCGACCACGCACAGCATCGTGGCGCAGCACGAAGGCTGGATCGAGGTCACGAGCGAGGCGGGGCGCGGCGCGACGTTCCGGGTCTGGCTGCCACAGCACGACGCGGAGCCGGTGCAGGCCGCCACCGCCCTGGACGACGGGGCGCGCGGCGGCGCGGCGGTGGTGCTGCTGGTGGAGGACGAGGAGGCGGTCCGCGGGTCGACCGCGCGCGGGCTGCGGCGCATGGGGTACGAAGTGGTGGAAGCGGGCGATGGGGTGGAGGCGCTGGGAGTGTGGGAGCGCGAGGCCGGCCGGGTCGACCTCTTGCTCACCGACATGGTGATGCCGGCAGGCCTGAACGGGGTCGAGCTGAGCCGGCGGCTGCGCGAGCAGAGGGCGGACCTGCCGGTGGTGATCGCCAGTGGCTACATGGCGGAGGACCGCACGCTGCCGGAGTCGGTGACCTTCCTGAGCAAGCCGTTCACGCTGGCTCAGTTGGGCGCGGCGGTGAGGGGCGCACTCGGCACGACGGGCCAAGGGCCGGACGAGCGCGAGGCGAGGCGCGGGTAGGCCGGGTCATCCTGCGGCGTCAGCCCGGCCCGACGGCGTGACTCGGGCATGGAGCGCCGCTGTCTCAGCGGCTCGGGCAAGTGGCAGCGACAGGCGCGGCTGCGCCTCCCTCGGCGAGCGGCCCCGTCTTGTGCTACAGTGAGGGCATGGCCGAGTACACAGTGGTTGCGAACGCGGCCGGCGCAGTGGGTCGGCCTGCGTGCCCGATCTGCCAGGCTGTGTCGCGACCGGGAAGGACGGGGCCGAGACGGCACGGATGATCCGCGAGGCGATCTAGTTCCACATCGAGGGGCTGCCGCCGGCCACCCCGTAAGCCATGGCGAAAGGTGTAGCAGGTCGAAGGGCCGGAGCAGTAGGCGGGCGGAGGTGCGGGCAATGCGCTGGCCGGACCGTGAAGGCAATCGAAGGGTCTACTTCGGCCATGGTGGCGGCTCACCAGCCGGCCGCGGCCCGGACGCCGGGCGGTGGGTCGTAGCAGGCCTCGCCGCAGGCCTGATCGTGCTCGGCGCCGCTGGGGCCTATGACGGCATCGGGCTGGTGGTCATCGCCTGCATCTTCACGGGTGCCGGGTTCATCGTGAAGGCGATGGTGTCACTGTCCCTCTCCGACTCGCGCACGGCCCTACGGGCCCTATGGCGTGCCGCGGAGTGTGCGGTGCTGTTCGTCATCGCGCTCGGCACGGGACTCTCAGCCGAACTGCGCGATGTCTACGTCACCGATCCGGCCGCCCCGCCTGCGGCCGGCGCGGCGCCGGTGCTGACGCCATCGCCGGTCACGACGCGAGGGGCCTCGCCGCGAGTGGCACAAAGCGACGGCGAGCCGTGTGAGTACCTCCAGCACAAGAACGAGCGCCGCCAGATCCCGAAGGCCGTCCGTGTCTCACGCGCGCCCGCCCTGCCGGATGGGCCGGCCGAGGACAGCTTCTCGGCGGCACTCCGAACGGCGATCCGAAGGCCGGCGCACACCGACTCAAAGGTCACGCCGCATCTGCCGTCCCTGCGCCGCCTGGCCCGGGAGAACCGCTCGCTCCTCCTGCGGTATCTGGCCACGAACCCGGCGTGGTGCCTCAGCCGAGACGGCGACGGTGCCCTCACCGCTGACCGACGAGTGAAGTCGGCCGGGCTCTGGCAATCGGCTTACTTCTACGAACAGGCCGCCTCGGGCCATGACTGGCAGTTCGCATTGACGATCCACTTCGATGGCCCGCCGCGCGTGGCAGAGCCGAGCAAGGAGATCGTGCCCGAGCCGCTGGAGGAGGGCGGGCCGGGCAAGGTGATCGAGCTCACCCCGAGCGACCGGCTTGAGTACTCTCGGTGCTTCGTCGTATGCGGGCCGGTTGGAGTGGAGCTGGAGGAGTGGTCGTCCGCGCCCGAGCGCCGGTTGACGAAAGCTGCTCTCCGCCTGCTCGATGCGGAGGTCAGCCGGGTCATCGCCCGTGGCCAAGTCGACCGTACCGTGCTGCCAACGCACGCGACCCGCCACGGAGAGCCGAAACTGCTCCTGTATCGTACCGACGACGACGGCGGCTACTCGTCTGAGGCATGGGTCAATCCCGGCGAACCGGGGTGCGTCTATCTCAAAGCGTTCGACGTGCGCACGGGCAGGCGGCTCAAGGGTGTTGACCTGCAATCGACGAATGAGCGCACCGGTTGGTCGGACGATCCCGACGAGCTGTTCGTCTGTACGTCGTGCGCAGACGTGTTGGGTGGTGGACACTCCCCGTTCGGCGCCCTCTACGAGCTCTGGTTCGTGCCGGACTCCGGCGGGCCGGAGCGTAAGCTGGTCGAACGGGCGTTCCGGGTGGCGCAGAGCGATTGAGCGCGCGAGCTACGCATAGCTCCCATACGTCCGGCACACCTCCACCATCGCGAAGAGGTTCTCATCCGGCGTGTCCCGCCCGCACTGATCACCCGTCGAGAGGATGAACCCGCCACCCTCCCCCGCCGCGTCGATCGCCGCCTTCGACGCCCTGACCACGTCGTCCACGCTCCCCCGCAGCATCGTGTCCGTCGTGTGCAGGTTGCCCTTCAACGCGATCCGGTGCCCGTACAGCCGCTTCAGCTCCGCCAGGTCGCAGTCGCCCATCGGCCGGATCTCCAGCGGGTCGATGATGGTCAGCTTCGTCTCCAGCGCCGCCATCCTCACCAGCTCGGTTTCCGGCCCGCAACTGTGGACGTGCGTCGGGATCCCCAGGTCGTACGCCAGCTCCGTCGTGCGCTTGAGCACCGGCAGGCCCAGCTCGCGAAACATCGCCGGCGTCTGCCAGATGAGGCTCCCCGAGGCGCCGCAGAAGAGGAAGTCCGGCCGATCCTCCATCCCAGCGATCTGCTCCATGCGGTGTTCCACCATCGCCAGGGCGTTGCGTGAGCGCTGGCGGAACGGCTCGGGATCGTCGTAGTACGCCACACACTCGTCCTCGTTGTGGACGAACAGCGTGCTGCAGCCGCACCACAGCCCGAGCGGGCCGAGCTCGCCCTGGGTCTCGCGCGCCAGCTTCCACAGCTCCAGGTTGGTGGGCCATTGCTTCACCCCCACCACCGGCTCGGAGTCGGTCGGCACCGCGGGCAGGCCGACCTTCTCCGGCGGCACGTTCCCCGCGGGCGGGTTGTCGCGCCAGTAGATGGTCACCCGCGGATGCCACTGGCCCGTCTCCCGGTGCCGGAGCTGGGTCACCCGCGAGCCATCGTGGCGGTAGTGGACGATACGCTCCTCCCACGGCCACTCGGACTGCGGGTCGTCGAACGTGAGGTGGATATGGTAGTTCTCGATCCCGCCGTCGATGCCGTAGTAGCGCACGGCGTCAAGGTAGGCCATCCACAGCGGCGGGTCCTGGTAGAGGTAGATCTCCCAGAACGGTTTGCCCGTGAGGCGGGCGGGGACCATGTTCGAAATGTCGGGGTCGCAGGGGACGCAGTCGGGTAGCTCGCCGTGGAGCACGGCGAGGACACGCTCGCGGGAAGTCATGCGGCAGGCTCCGGCAGGGCGTTTCGCCGGGCGCAACCGGGGTCCTGCCGGACGGCTTGCGGGCGCCGCCTGGGATGGGTAAAATGGCAACGGAGGCTGGTCCATGGCTGCCGCGCGCGAGTACACGGTGCTGATCGAGGAAGACGAGGCGGGCTACCTGGTCGCCGAGGTGCCGGCACTGCGGGCGTGCTACACCCAGGCGCGCACCTTGGACGAGCTGATGGAGCGCGTACGCGAGGTCATCCTCCTGTGCCTTGAGGAGCAGACGGATGAGGTGCCTCCGCTGCGCTTCGTGGGTGTTCAACGGGTGACGGTGTGAGCAGCCTCCCGGCTGTCACCGGGCAGGAGCTGGTGGCGGCGCTCCGCCGGGCCGGATTCGAGGAGGTGCGGCAGCGCGGCAGCCACCACGTTCTGCGGCACCCGGATGGACGCACCACGGTCGTGCCGCTCCATGCGGGCGACACCGTGGGTCCGGGCCTGGTGCGGAAGATCCTCCGGGACACCAAGCTCTCCGTTGACGAGTTGCGTCGACTGCTCTGACCGCAACCGGCCGGCCCGACACTTTTGCGCCGGGTCGCTACCGCCCGCCAATGCGCGAGCGGACCAGGTCGGCCCAGCGCCGCAGCCGCGGCCGGTCGCCGTGGATGCGGTAGACGTCGCGGAAGACGATCTCCAGGTTGCAGTCGCGCGCGGCGTCGAGGGTCTCATCGAGGTCCTGCTCGAGCGCGTCCCAGTCGGGCTGCGGCCCGCTGATGGGCGCCGGCCGAGGCTTGCGCGAAAAGACGCACGTGCGGCCCAGCATGTCCGCGATGGCGCGCTGGTCGCACCAGGGTGAGATGGACACGCCGCGGACGTGGGGAATGGCGCCGATGATCAGGTGCCAGCGGTCGTGCACCGGCTCGCAGCAGCCGTAGTAGACCAGCCCGAACCGCTCGGCCACCTCGGCCATGTAGGGCAGGAAGAACTCGCCGAACATGTCCGGCGAGAACATGGTGGTCTCCTGCGACTCGATGTGGCCCCAGATATCGCACAGCCGCGCCCGGCCGTCGTGACCCGGGTTCGGCAGCGCCGTGGTGCAGCCAGGGCTCCCCGAGCCGACGATGGTCCAGTGGTGGTTGAAGCCCAGCAGGCCCTCGGACTCGAGGAAGGCGTAGTAGGTCAGCCGGTCGTTGCGGAGGTAGGCCATCAGGCGGTGGAGCGCGTCGGGATGGTCGAACGGCCACATCAGCAGGTTGTCGTTGCCGATCAGCCGGAACGCGTCGCCGGTCAGCCCGGGGCCGATGCCCTGCGTGCCGTGGAGCACCACCGGGAGGATGTCGCCGAAGGTCTCGGTCAGCCGATCGACGCGCTGGTGCGTGCACCGATCCGCTGTTCCGTGGCTGCGGCCCTCGACGTCCACGGCGTGGTCGGCGCGAATCGCCACGCCGTAGCCGGTGCCGCCGACGTTCCAACCGACCCGCCAGGCGGGTTCGAGCACGTAGTCGTCGCCCAGCTCCTCGGCCTGGCGGATGGACCAGCGCATCGAGTGCTCGACGCCGCGGAACAGCGGATCGGTGCAGAGCAGCTCTCCGGGCGCGACGTAGTCTTCGAGGGTCCAGGTCTCGAAGAGGACCATCGGCCGCTCGGCGTGCAGGTCCTTGAGGGCGGTCCAGGCCTGCCGGCGCCCGGCCATCACGGGCTGCGAGGCCAGCTCCATCCAGCGCGCGGCGAGCCCGCGCAGCACGTCACGGTCGGACGCCTCCACCCTGCACCTCCCCGCGCGGCCTCACAGCTTCCACTTGAAGCACCACAGCTCACACAGCCGGAGCAGACCGAGGAGCAACCACATGCCCACGAGCACGGCGAACATCAGCGCGACGGTCTCGACGCCGAAGGCCTGGTTGAGGTTCTCGCTCTCGGCCACCCGGTGGAACGCCAGGTTCTGCCACAGGCCCTGCAGGAACGCGTTCACGCCCAGCCAGCACCGCTTGATGATAGGCGGATAGCCGAAGTAGATGGCGGCGACGGTGGCCGGGTAGCAGAGGATGTTCATCACGTCGTACTTGAGCTTC
>JACPDV010000668.1 GCA_016183835.1 Armatimonadota bacterium | reverse complement strand
GTGCTACACGGCCGCGCGTCCCGCCGGGAGCCCGCAGGCTCATGCACAGCCCCGAAGCAAACCTCGGTCTGGCCCCCGATCCCGTCGTTGCGGCGCGCTACGAGGGCCGCGAGCTGGACGTGCAAGCCATCATGGAGGTCCTTCCCCACCGCCCGCCGTTCCTCTTTCTCGACCGCGTGCTGGAGCTGGAGCCGACCGTGCGGGCGGTTGGGATCAAGGCGGTCACCATCGGCGAAGCCTACTTCCAGGGCCACTTCCCAACCCATCCGGTGATGCCCGGCGTGCTGCTCCTCGAAGCCTTCGCCCAGCTCAGCGGCGTGCTGCTCCTGACCGGGATCGAGCGCGATGGGCGGCTCGCCTACTTCACCAGTGTCAAGGAAGCCAAGTTCCGGCAGCCCGTGCGCCCGGGCGACACGGTCCGCCTCGAGAGCGTCGCGCGGCGCTACGCCACGCGCTTCGGCCGGCTGATGTGCTGGTTCGATTGCCGGGCGATGGTGGGCGGCGAGTTGGCGGCTGAAGCGGAGATCTCCTTCGCGCTCTTCCGCGCTGAGTAGAGAGGCAGACGGACAGGCGGCATGGTCACTATCCACCCCACCGCGCTCGTGGACCCGAAGGCCGAGTTGGGCTGCGACGTGGAGGTCGGGCCTTTCGCCATCATCGAGGCCGGCGCCCGGATCGGCGACGGCTGCCGCCTCGGGCCGCACGTGATGATCCACTCCCGCGTGACCCTCGGCGCCCGCTGCAGCGTCGACTACGGCAGCGTCTTGGGCGGCGACGCGCAGGACCTGAAGTGCACGACGCCCGACACCTACCTCGAGCTCGGCGAGGACAACATCCTCCGCGAGTACGTGACCATCCACCGCGCCAGCCACGAGGGCGAGGCTACCCGCGTGGGCAGCCACAACATGCTGATGGGCTTCGTCCACCTGGGACACGACGTGGTCGTCGGCGACCACACCATGCTGGCCAATCTGGTCGCCGTGGGCGGACACTGCCTGATCGACGACCGCGCGATCATCGGCGGGCACACGGCGCTGCACCAGAAGGTGCGGATCGGCACGATGGCGATGGTCGGCGGCATGTCCGGAGTGACGCTCGATGTTCCGCCCTACTGCCTCGCCGAGGGCAAGCCGGCCGAGGTCCGCGGCACCAACGTGGTCGGGCTGCGACGCAACGGCGTCTCGACCGAGGCGCGCGGACAGCTCAACCGCGCCGTGCGGACGCTCTACCTCAGCCGCCGCAACCGGCTCGCGGCGCTCGAACAGGTGGAGCGGGAGCCGGACAAGTCGCCCGAGCTGGAGGCTTTCTTAGCCTTCGTCCGAGCCGTCCGCAACGGCCGGAACGGCCGGCAGTTGGAGCAGTGAGCCCATGGCCGAACCGCCGGCCAACCGCGACGTCGCCCGCCGACTGTGGGACTACGCCCGCCCTCTGCGCTGGTCGATTGGCTTCGCCATCCTGGCCGGCATGGTGGTGGGCCTGGCGCAGCCCGCCTTCGTGGCCCTGCTGAAGAACGTCTCCGAAGTCTTCAAGTCGCCCAGCGGACACGTCCGGCAACTGAACGGTGTGCTCTTCACCCTCTGCACGCTCGGCGTGGTTGCGATGGTCCTCGAAGCCGCGCAGATGTACTTCTTCGACCGCGCGGCGCAACGGATCGTCGAGCGCATCCGCGGCGACCTGTTCGCCCACCTCCAGCGCCTCTCGCTCAGCTTCTTCGAGGACACCTCCACCGGCCTGCTGATGTCGCGGGCGACCAACGACATCAACACGATGCAGTTGCGCATGGACTACGAGATCACCCGGGTGATCCAGTGCCCGCTGCGGATCGTCGGGCTCCTCGCGGTGATGTTCTGGCAGGCGGGCCCGCTGGCCGTGGTGAGCCTGCTCGTGATCGGCGCCATCGTGCCGCCCATGACCTGGGCGAACCGGCTCGCCCGCCGCCACTCGAGCATGGTGCAGGACCGTCTGGCCGATCTCAGCGCGCGGCTCCAGGAGAGCCTGGCGGGGATCCGGGTGGTGCAGTGCTTCGGCGCCACGGAGTACGAGATCAGCCGCTTCGCCGTCGAGAATGCCGACGCGCGCCGTGCCGTGATGCGGCGGGTGAGGGTCTACGCGCTGATCCTGCCGCTCGTGCAGTTCATCGGCATGGGTGGGCTGCTGATGGTCTTCTGGGCCGGCGGCTACCTCTCGCTGGAGCGCCACGCCGTGGGGCCCGAGAAGATCCTCACCGTGCTCGTCGGCCTGCTCCTCATGACGCCCAACTTCAAGCAGTTCAGCCGTGCCCGGCTGGCCGCCACCGAGCTGGTCATCGCGGCGGGCAAGGTCTTCGCGGTGATGAGCATCCGCAGCGACGTGGTCGACCTGCCCGGCGCGCGCGACGTCACGCGCATGCAGGGGCGTCTCACCTTCGAGCGCGTCGGCTTCCGCTACCGCACCGGTCGGCAGGTGCTGGACGACATCGACCTCGACATCCTCCCCGGCCAGACCGTTGCCGTGGTGGGTCCCAGCGGGTCGGGCAAGTCCACGCTGGCCAACCTCATCCCCCGGCTCTACGACCCGACCGGAGGGCGGGTGCTCGTGGACGGCATCGATGTCCGCGACATCAAGCTCGACTCGCTGCGCAGCCACCTGGGTATCGTCCCCCAGACAACCATTCTGTTCAGCGGCACCGTGCGCGACAACATCGCGTACGGCCGGCCCGATGCGGCGTTCGCCGACGTGGTGGCCGCGGCGGTCGCCGCGAATGCCGATGGTTTCATCCGCGAACTGCCCGGCGGCTACGACAGCAACGTCGGCGAGCAGGCCAAGAAACTCTCCGGCGGCCAGGCCCAACGGATCGCCATCGCTCGGGCAATCCTCCGCGACCCACGGATCCTGATCCTCGACGAGGCCACGTCCAGCCTCGACTCGGAGAGCGAGTTGCAGGTGCAGGAGGCGCTCGACCGGCTGATGGAGGGCCGCACGACGCTCGTTATCGCCCACCGGCTCAGCACGGTGCAGAGCGCCGACCGGATCGTGGTGCTGCAGGGGGGTAGGGTGGTGGAGGTGGGCTCCCATGCCGAGCTGCTGGGCCGCGACGGGCACTACCGCCGCGCCTACCAGATGCAGGGGGGCGAGCACGCGGCATGATCCCGCTGCTCTACAACCTCCTCTTTCTGCTCGCCCTGCCGGGGATCGTGCTTTTCTACCTGGTTCGCCAACTGCGCCGGGGGCGAGTCAGGGAGGGCTGGCCCGAGCGCCTCGGACGGCTCCCCGACGAGCTGGTCGACCGCTGCCGCGGCCGGCGCGGG
>JACPDV010000630.1 GCA_016183835.1 Armatimonadota bacterium | reverse complement strand
GCACGGGCGCGGCCGGCGCGCTGTACGCCCTGCTCGACTCGGGCATCACCCGCCGGCTGGGCGACCGCGGCCGGCCGGCCGGCGACCCATTCCACACCGCCACCGTCACCGGCTGGACCCGGCACCTGGAGCTGGCCTGCACGTACCGCCCGGGCGGCGACGCGCTGGCATTGGCAGCCGCCGGCCAGCCCGTGACCTGGCGGGACGGCAAGCTCTCCGCCGACTGGGTGGAGCAGGCGGCGCCCGCCGGCCCGCTCCGCTGGGAGGGCACCGAGCCCGCGGTGGTTGCTTGTCTCGAATGGGACCGCTGGCAGCCGCAGCGCGCCGTGCCGTGGCCGCCCGGTGGCCAGGGGCGGCTCGCCGGCGACGCGGATCAGCTCGTTTGCCTCAACGACCGCGGCACGTGGGCATTGGGCGAGAGCGGCTGGCGGGTGGCTTCGACCCGCGCCTTCGACGCCCCGTCGCCCACCTTCGACGTGGACCACTGGTCCATCCCCGACCTCCCGCCGCCGCTCCACATCACCTGCCGCTCGGCCCGTGGCGAGCAGCTCGACCGCCTGGACGACGAGGGACGCTTCCCGATGGACGAGGTCCGCGGCGCGGCGCCCTGGGCCGGCCTGGTGTGGGTCGTGCACGACTGGGGCGTGACTGCCTGGGAGCCGGGCGCACAGCCGCGGCGGCGCCACGAGATGCCGTTCCTTGACCGCGGCATCCTGCCGGGCGCGGGGCGGCTGGGCCTCGGCGTGGCGGAGGGCGCCCTGTGGCTCAAGGTGACCTACCGCGGCGGCCGCGAGGCGTTGCTGGAGCTGACCCGCTCGCAGCTCGACCACGCCCAGCCGCGGAAGCTGGCCTTCCGCACGGTCAGCACCGGCGCCCGGGTGGAGTCGCCGTGGGAGCGGCGCGGTGAGCAGCACTGCAGCGAGCCGCGGCAACTGGCCTGGCGCCCCGGCGCAACCGTGGTGACGCTCTCCGAGCCTGGCCGGCCGCCGCAACGCGTGGAGCTGAGCGACCGAGTCGTCTACGCCTGCCGCCACGGCGGCTGGTTTTGGGTGGTCACCCGCCAGGGCCTCCACCGGCTGCGCTGAAGGACCGCTCCGCCGGAGCGTCGAAGCTCGGGGTCGGAGTCCGCCCATGCCGCGTGCCCTGGCCGTTCTCGCCCTGCTGCTCGCCCCGGCGCTGTCCGGTCTCGCCGCCGCCCAGGGACCTGCGGAGTTCACCATCACCCCGCAGGTCCTCCGCCCGGCGGCGCAGGTGCCGCCGCTCGGCGCCAACAACTGGGGCCGTTGCGGCGCCGTCGAGTGGGCCGCCAACAACTTCGTCCACAACCCCGGCAACGAGCCGGTCCACTGGCGCAATCTCCACCGCGCCGTGAACGTCGGGCCCAACTGGTTCGAGATCGACGGCCCCGGCACGTCGTGGTGGGACCTGTGGGGCAACGGGTTCATCAGCGGCGCCGATGGCGGCGGTGCGGGCTGCCACGGATGCGGCGACAGACAGGGCGAGCACAAGGCCGAAGACGGGAGAGTCTGCGCATCAACCCGGTTCTCCGGTGGCGGGTGCCTCAACCATCCCGGGCCTCGGCTCGGTAGCTCAATGGCGACAGCTTGAACCTGCTGAGGAACTCCTCGCGGGCGAACCTGCGCAAGCGGGGCCGTTCAGAGAGTGCCGAACAGACCACGCACAATGTCCAGAAGCCATCGTGGCGAGCGCACGCTACCTCCCCTGCCGTAATGTTGAACGCCAGTTCCGTGCCCTGCACCCCCTTGACCTCGACGTGCGCCAACTGTCGTCCCGTCCGGCAAAGGAGGTCGTAGCCCACCTTCTGGTCCTCCACTGATTCTACCTGCCAGCCTCGTGCTTGATACCGCCTTGTCACACACGCGACAGCGGCTTGCTCCACCTCTCGCCTCTGCTCAGGGCTGCCGAAGCCGCCACCTATGATCTCGCCGTCTTCGTTCTCCTCGTCCCCCTCGGCGCTTCCCTCACCAGCGCGGGCTTCCCAGGCCGACCGCAGCATCTCGCCGCTCTCGTCCGTCAGCTTGCGCATCGCCTGCAACTGCTTCGGATCAACCCGGCCGTCCAGCATATCCAGCCGGGGGGCACCGCGGGAGACAAAGCGGAGGTCGCCTGCTTGGCCCGTGATATCGATAGGCTGCATCGGCTCTTCGGTGCCCGGCTCGGCAGCGATGTGGTAGCGCGCTGGCCAAAGGTCGGTGTCGTGGAAGTGCGCCTCCGCCGCTTTCTGGCCCTCGATGATCCGGCCTACCACCATTCGCCCCAGCAGGTAGAGGGAACCGTCCTCGCAGGTGGCAACCCAGACCACGTCTCCTTCGGCGACCCTGTTGGGGCTGAGCTGCTCGCTGGCAAAGTGCTGCCCGCCCCACTCGCGGTTCCGGGCGGCATTGGCGGGTTTCCAGTAGAGCAATCGGTGCGTTGCCATGACTCCACCTCTCCCCGCGCCGGCGCTTCAACTCGGCGACCCTCGCCTCCAAGGACTCAGCTCGTCCGAGCACTTCTTCAAGCGTAGGCACCGCGGATCTCCCACCGGTAGCTGGAGAACGCCCGGTGGCCCCCTGCCGGAATGCTACTTCTACGCCATCGCCGCCGTCAAGGAGGTAGACCACGGCGTGCAGGAGACGCTCCTCGGCTTCCTCACCGGCGCGCGGCCGGGGCAGGAGAAGATGGCGCGGGCGCCCGCGGCGCTCGCCGCCGCCCGGCCGCCCTACGAGCTGGCCGCTTACGAGGGCGGGCCGAGCGGCTACGCGCTCCCCGGCCGCGATTCCCCGCCCCAGCGCGAGGCCAACGAGCGCTACGGCAAGTCGCTGGCGATGGCCGTGGCGGCGCTCGACGCCTGGCTCGGCAGCTACGCCCTCGGCTGGACTGGCAGGCGCTGGCGCTGCGCAACCGCTACGCCGCGGGCGATATGGTGACGGTGGAGGAGCGCTCCGTGCCGACCCTCCAGCGCGGGAATGCGGCCCATCCGCTGCTTGGCGTCTACGCGTTGCGCGACGGCGCCCGCTGGTCGGTGTTCGTGCTCTCGCGCAAGCTGGGCGGGCGGCACGACGGCGCGGACTTCGGCGACGGCGCCGCGCCGGTGATCCTCCACCTGCCGTTCCAGCGGGCGGGGAAGATCACGCTCCACAAGCTCACCGGCGACCCGGGGGCGAACAACCGGCAGAAGCTGGAGGTCGCGATCCAGGACCAGGACGTGCCGCCGGCGGCACTGCGCGACGGCAGGCTGAATTTGGACGCGAACACCGGCGGGGTGGAGGGCGGCATGCCGGAAGGGTCGATCTTCCTCTACGTGATCGAGGCGCTGTGACGGCCGTCACGGGAGAGAATGGCACGGCGTGGCGATTCGCTCTTGACGCCGACCTCCCGATTGTGCCATGAAGATCGTGCAGATAGCGGACGGGGAGCCGCGAAGGAGGGAAAGACATGCATCGGCGACGTGGGTTCACACTGATCGAGCTGCTGGTGGTGATCGCCATCATCGCCATTCTGGCCGCGATCCTGTTCCCGGTCTTCGCCAAGGCGCGGGAGAAGGCCCGGCAATCGAGCTGCGCGAGCAACCTCAAGCAGATCGCGCTCTCGTTCGTGCAGTACGTGCAGGACTACGACGAGACGTTCCCGTGGTGCTGCGTGGGGATCGCGCGCGCCAACAGCCCGAACCTGGACAGAGTCTCATGGTGGCGGCCGGCCAACGTGGCCAACACGGACATCCGCTACGACGGCTGCCTGATGCCCTACGTGAAGAACCGGCAAATGTGGGAATGCCCGTCGTCGCGGCGCAACGTGGATTCCTACGCCACGCCGCGGCAGCTCCTGCAAGGCTCGGGCGGCTGCACCGGCCAGTCGCTGGCCAGGATCGTCTACCCGGCGGAGCACGTGCTGGCTGGCGATTCGCCGCTCGGCACCCGGGGCCTGTGCGGCACCAACCGCGCCACCGCGTGCAACGGACGCTGGGGCCGGGGCGACGACACCGCCAACGGGATCGCGGCCTACAAGCTGCACAACGCGGGCACCAACATGGCCTTCTGCGACGGCCACGTGAAGTACCTGACCACCCCCTCGGGGCCGATGGATCCGGCGCTCTGCGCCCGCCTGTTCGGCGACGCCAGGGTGCCGTAGGCCGGACGACATCGCCAGGCCGGAGTCACTCGAGCACGAGCTCCGGTAGCCGTGCCGTGTCCTGGAACCCGCTCGCGAAGGTCGGGCTCCAGGCCAGGAGTTTCTCTGCGCCCGGTGACGCGCGGTAGAAGTTCGCGTAGAACGGCTTGTCCGGGGCCGCGCCGCCCGACAGCAGTCTGTCGAGCGGGAAAGCCAGGCTGACCGTCCAGCGGTCCGGCGCGGCCGTGTCGCTGTGCGCCGCCGCGCCGCTCTCCCACGTCGCTGAGGCTTCCATCCAGGCCAGTGCCACCAGCCTCCCGTTCGGCGCCACGCAGAGCTGCCGGTAGCTCTGCCCCCGTTCACGGGCGAAGAACAGCTCGAAGTCGTCGCCGTCCCACACCTGGCCGCCCGGCACCAGCGTCTTCGGATCGAGTTGCTCGCTCAGGCGCACGTAGAGGTGCGTGCCATCGTGGCCGATCTGCGCCGCCAGTTTCCGTGGCGTGGGCGCACCCGAGAGCGTCCCCCAGCCGCCGAGGCCGCGCGCCTTCGGCCAGTCGGCTCTGTCCGGGTCGCCGCCGGCGTCGGGCAGGCGCGGCACGCTGACCCGCGGGATGGCCTCCGCCTGGCGCAGCTTCGCCGCCTGGTAGGCCGTCCGCCCGGCCACCATGTAGTCCCACTGCCCCTTCACCCACACGGCCACGCGCTGCTGCTCAACCGACGTCTGCGCCGCCGCCTCCGCCGCGGCCACCAGCTTCGCCAGCTCGGCCATGTGCTCCGGCGTGCCCAGCGAGCCCCACGCCAGCTCGGCGTTCTGGTGCTGGTGCGCCGGCGACCGGCGGATCGACTCGGGGTAGTACCGGGGGTTGCCGAACAAGTCCTCGATCCGCGCGTAGACCCGCTGCATCGCCGGCCCGGCGTGGCCGTAGTAGCGGCGGAAGAACTCGTCGATCAGCGCGTTGCCGTTCAGGCTCGGGTCGTCCGCCAGCTTGAACGTGACGTAGAACTCGAGCTGGTCCATCAGGTAGCTCTCGCCGCCTTCGCTGGAGTGCTCGAGGAAGATCCCCTGCACGCCCTTCTGGTGGTAAAGCTTCATCTGCTTGACCACGCTGTGGGCGAAGTAGCCGGGGAAGTAGTGGTAGCTGCCGGATCTGGCGTTGAGCGCCGGGAAGCAGTAATAGAGCCACAGGTAGAGCGGCCGGCCGGGCTCCCTCGCGCGCCAGTCGCCCAGCACCTTGCGGTCGTTGACCTCCATCGACGGGCACCACCAGTTGCGGGTGTGGAGGCAGGTCTGCACGATCACGTTGGGCTCGAGCCGCACGCGCTTGGGGTAGTAGGCGTAGTCGGAGTAGGCGAGGGCGCCGATCCACTTGCTCGGATGGGTCTTGCGCACCTCGCGGGCCACGGCGTTGACGAAGGCGAAGAGGTAGTCGCTGGCCTTGCCGTTGTTGAACTGCTGGTTCTTCTGCTCCTCGACGTCGAGCAGCGCCTGGCAGGCGGCGCACTTGCACCAGCTCATGTTGTCCATCGGCACCAGGCCGAAGACGTCGCCCTCGGCGGTGGCGCCGGGCTGCTTGCCCTTCCCGTCGAAGTAGTCGCGTGCGTCCTGGACCACCTGGGCGATGAACCCGGGGTTGGTGTAGCACATCTGCGGCGGCTGGCCCGGGTAGCCCTGCGCGAACCAGTTGGGGTGCTCCTTGAGGAACCGGTCGTAGTAGCCGTAGAAGCTGTGGCAGACCCAGAAGTTCTGCCCGCCGATGCGCATGCGGAGCTTCCACACCTGGAGGTCGGCGGCGGGGACCTGGTCGGGCGGGCCGGGCAGGTATTCCGCGGTGGGCGTGATCCAGCGGTGGATCATGGCCGGCGCCCGGCGGATGTCCTTGCCGCTCACCGTCAGGGTGGGCCGGCTCGGGCAGACCAGGCCCAGTTCCGTGGGCGCGTACCAGCGCACGTCGCAGGACTTCTCGAGGAAGTCGTACACCGCATACAGGGTGCCGTTCTCGCCGAACAGTGGCGGCGCGGCCACCGCGCCGCGCCCGGTCACGGCGTTCACCGGCCCGCCGCGCTCCTCGTCGAAGTGGTACAGGCAGAGCGTGTGCTCGTCGGGCGTGTACGGCCCGCCCGCGGCGTCCTGCGGCACGTCGCGGACGACGTTGCTGACCCGCACCTCATCCACCCGGCCGAGCAGCGCGTTGCCCACCGGCGCGGCCATGGCGCCCACGCCCAGCATGGCGCCGTGGCAGGTGGTCTTGACGTAAATCGTCGTGCCGCACGGCTCGCCGTCCACCCACAGCGCCATCTTGCCGGCCGCGGCGTCCCACGTGCCGGCGACGTGGTGCCAGCCCTCGGCCAGCTCCTTGGAGCCGAGCCCGTGGCCGTTGGTGCCGTCGTAGGTCGTGTACGAGATGCGGTTGGCGTTCATGTCGCGCTGAACGATGTGATAGGTCCACGGGTCGCCGCCGTCGAGCCGCAGGATGGTGCCGTGGTGCTTCGGCGGGGCGTCCTTGGGCAGCCAGACCCAGGCCTCCAGCGTGCCCCGTGAGTCGTCGAAGCCGGCGTCGTCGATGGCGAACACATCCTTCTCGCCGCCGAAGTCGAGAGCCTTGCCATGCCGCCCGTCCACCCGCCGCGGGCCGCCGCTGGAGGCGGCGGAGTCGTCCTTGCCGAGCAGCACGAGGGTGTCGGTCTGGTAGCGGATCAGGTACTCCTGCGAGCGCAGCGCGGCGGGGTCGATGCCGAGAGCGCGGGTGGCGGCGCTGGGGCCGACCAGGATCCGCGGGCCTTGGACGGGGGTGGTGTCAGAGACCACGGGCAGGTCGGCGCCGGTGATCTTCCGCACGTGCTCGCGCAGCTCCTGGGCGGCGAACTCGGCCACGGTGGTGGGCGGTTGCGCGAGGACGATGGTGGCGGCGGGCTTGCCGTCGCGGGCGAGGGTGAACGGCGCGGCGGGCAGGAGGGCGGCGAGGAGGAGGGGCAGCATCGGCGGGCTCCGCGGCGATGGTGGCGGCAAAGCATGGCCGCGTCAAGCGGATCGTGGCAGAATGGTTGTAAGGGTGGTTGGGTGAGAGGTCCGGCCGGAATGAGTCCCGAGCAGGTCTGCGAGCTCCTCGATGTGCTGTCCGATCCCGTTCGGCTGCGCCTCCTGGCGCTGCTCCGGGCGCATGGCACGCTGTGCGTGTGTGAGCTCGAGGAGGTCACCGGCGTGGCGCACTACACCGTCTCGCGCAGCCTCGGGATCCTGCGCCGGGCCGGTCTGGTGGCGGCGGAGCGTGACGGTGTGAGGATGGACTACCGCCTCGTCGCGGCGCTCTCGACCGGCGTCACCGAGCTGCTCGACCGGGCTCTGGCGCTCTGCCTGGACCACTCGCAGTTGCTGTCCGACAGCGCGGCGGCCGAGCGGCTTCGGGCCGGCTGCTGTCCCGCCGCAGTCTGATCCGCGCTCTCCTGTCCCGCCCCGAGGGTGCGCCGGTGTCGGAAATATATGCAGTAGTGTACACACATACGGCAGTGCTCATAGCGCGGGCGGGAGGAGAGGCGAGATGGCAGGCCTGGCCGTGAGCGAGGCGGTTGAGCCGGCGGTGCGAGCATGGCACGACGCGCGGCTGCGGGCGGCCTGCGGCCTGGTGGGCTGGTACGCCGCCTAGGCGGTGTGCCTGTTTTTCGGGCTGGTGTGGGCCGGGGTGATCGAACTGCGGGTGGGCACCTTCGTGCCGTTCCAGCGCTTCCGCCCGGAGGCCGGCAGCTTCGTCGGCGCGCTGCTACTGGGGATGCTGTTCGGGCTGATTGCCTCGCCCTGTGCCACGCCCATCCTGGCGGTGATCCTGTCGGCCGCGGCGGCGAAGGGCCGGCCGCTGTTCGGTGCAGCGCTGCTGTTCGCCTACGCCGTAGGGCATGGGCTGCCCTTGTTGGTCTTGGGCCTGTTCGCCGGCGCGGCGGCGCGGCTGCGGCAGCTCGGGCCGCACATGGGCCGGGTGCGGCAGGGCAGCGGCTGGCTGCTGGTGGCGGTGGCCTTCTACCTGGCACTGACGGCTTGACGAAGCGATGTCGGGCAGGAGCGACTGCTGTTCGGTGCAGGACCAGATCCTGAGTCTGGCGTGTTCGGGCGGGTCCAGCGTGGCGCAGACCAGCCCGCCGGAGCGACCCACCTTGAAGAACACCGGGAAACCCCTTGACCCTGGAACCAGTTCCAGGGTCTACGCTGGTCCCATGGACCGCCAGGGAACCCGCCGCTTCCTGC
>JACPDV010000629.1 GCA_016183835.1 Armatimonadota bacterium | reverse complement strand
TCCTGGTCGCCCAGGTCCTCCGCTTCTGGCCCGAGTGGCTGTGGCTGAAGCGCACCGTCGACAGCGGGGAGTACGGCCAGCTCGTCGCGTTGAACATCCGCCGCGTCATCTCCATGCCGGACTGGAGCAAGATCGGCGGCAACTTCGGCGAGGCCGTCGGCCAGGTGGACCTCAGCGCCTACAAGCGTTACGGCGTCTACGACGACCTGCTCGCCGACGCCGACGTCGACATGCTGGACATCTGCCTGCCCACGCCGATGCACGCCGACGCGGTGGTCAAGGCGCTCGAGGCGGGCAAGCACGTGCAGTGCGAGAAGCCGATCGCCCTCACCGTGGCCGACGCCGACCGCATGATCGCCGCGGCCAAGGCCAACGGGCGGCACTTCACCGTGGGGCAGGTGATCCGCCTGTGGCCCGAGTGGAGCTTCGTCAAGCAGGCGCTGGACGACGGGCGCTTCGGCCAGCTCGTGGCGCTGAACATCCGCCGGGTGATCAGCAAGCCGGCCTGGAGCGCGGACCTGGCGACCAACCTGGGCTTCAACGGCGGGCCGCTGATCGACCTCCACATCCACGACGTGGACTTCATCCTCTACCTGCTGGGCAAGCCCAAGCGCCTGCTCTGCACCGGCAAGCACGTGGGCCGGATCGTCACCTACATCTCGGTGGCGTTCGACTACGGGGACGAGGCGCGCATCGTCAGCGCGCAGGTCGGGATGGCCAGCACGAAGGCAAGGCCGTTCCAGCACAGCTTCGAGGTCTACTTCGAGAACGCCACGCTGTCGCACACGGTGGGCACGGAACCGGAGGGTCTCGACGCCGCGCAGGGGCAGTCGGGCAGCCAGGTCCTGACCATCTACCACGACGACGGCACGGCCTCGCAGCCCGACCTGCCGCCCGGCGACGGGTTCGGCTACGAGCTGCAGCACGCAGTGGATTGCGTCAACAACCACACCCCGAGCCCCATCATCGGCGCGCAGAGCGCGCGCGAGTCGCTCGCGATGGTGCACCTCGAGACGGAGGCGGTGCTCGGGAGCGGTGTGGTGGAGGTGGGGTGAGCGAAGCGTCGTCGCAAGTGCTCCTCCCCCTGCGAAGCGGGGGGAGGCCGGGAGGGGGCCGGTTCCCAGCGGGGCCTGGTCGCGACCGGCCCCCACCCCGTCCCTCCCCCGCTTCGCAGGGGAGGGCGATGGCTTGGCGCATGAAGCACGACCTCCACCCCTGGCACGTCACCCCGGCCGAGGCCGTGGCTATTCAGCAGCGGCTGCGGGGCCAGGTGCGCGTCGAACCGCTCGACGTGCCCGCCCTCCGCACCGTCGCCGGCTGTGACCTCTCTGCGGAGAAGGACCGCGGCGAGGTGTTCGTCGGCATCGTGGTCCTCTCGCTCCCCGGACTGGGGCCCGTCGAGGAGGTCGCGCTCAGCACCCGCACCGAGTTCCCCTACGTCCCCGGCCTGCTCAGCTTCCGCGAGGTGCCGGCCATCCTGGAGGCGTGGGAACGATTGCGGGGGGTACCCGACGTTCTGATCCTCGACGGTCACGGGCTGGCGCACCCCCGGCGGTTCGGGCTGGCGTGCCATGCCGGGCTGGTGCTCGAGCGGCCCGCCGTGGGCTGCGCCAAGCGGCGGTTCGTCGGCACGCACGCCGAGCCGGGCGCCGAGCGCGGCGCGACGGCGGAGCTGCGCGACGGCGATGAGGTGATCGGCGCGGTGGTGCGGACCAAGACCGCCTGCGCGCCGGTGTACGCCTCCATCGGGCAGCGCTGCCGGCTGGCCGACGCCGTGGAGCTGCTCCTCGCGTGCGACGGCGGCTACCGCATTCCGGAGCCCACGCGCCGGGCGCACCTGCTCGTGAACCGGCTCAGGCGAGGAGAGCGGTGATGCGACTCCGGCTGGCCGAGCGGTGGCCCACACTGACCGACGCCTACGCGGTGACCGACGACGCCGGGAACCGGGTCTTCGAGCTGCGCGAGCGCGCGCTGGGTCTGCGCGAGACGTTCGACATCCGCGATGCGGCGGGCGCGGCAGTGGGCGAGCTGCGCGCAGGGTGGCTGCGCAACGCCTGGCGCGTCACATTACCGGGGTGGGAGACAGCCGACCTCACCGGTGGGCGGCGCCCGCGGATCGAGCTGGAGAGCGGGCGGCGGGTGGAAGTGCGGGGTCGCGTGGCGGGACGCGAGTACACCCTTACGCTGGACGGCGCGACTCTGGCCACCGCCTCGCGCAAGGCCCTTTCGCTCACCGACGCCTACGCCGTGGTCGTGGCCGACCCGGCGCAGGCGCTGCTTGCGGTGGCTCTGGTGGCGGCGCTGCATCTCCTCACGCAGTCGTGACCGGAGACGCAGCTTGGTGCTGGACCCGTGGCCGGGGCTGACGCCCCTGACGGCGCTCTTGGACACCCGCAACGAGGAGTGGACCGCGCATCAGGTCGCCCTCTGCGAAGTGCCCGCGCCGGCCTACGGCGAGGGGCCGCGGGCGGCGCTGCTGGCCCGCCTCTTCCGCGCCGCCGGGCTCGACGACGTGCATCTCGACGAGCTGGGCAACGTCCTCGGCCGCGCGCCCGGCAGCACGGTCCCCGGCCGCTGCCTGGCCGTGTCGGCGCACCTTGACACCGTCTTCGGACCCGAGGTGGCAGTGCGGGTTCAGCGTGACGGCGACATTCTCGCGGCGCCGGGCATCAGCGACGACGGCGGCGGGCTGGGCATGCTCGTGGCGCTGGGCACCGCCCTCTGCGAGGTGCCGCTGAAGCTGCCCGGCGAGCTGTGGCTGGCCGCCACCGTGGGCGAGGAGAGCGTGGGCCACCTGCGCGGGGCTCGCCACCTGGCGTCCGACGGCGTCCGCGGACGCCCGCTCGACGCCTTCATCACCCTCGACAGCTCGGCGCCGGGACACATCGTCCGCCACGGCACGCACTCGGCCAACCACGACCTGGTGCTCCACGGGCCGGGCGGTCATGCGTGGGGCGACTTCGGCGTGGTGAATCCCGCGGTGGCGCTGGCGCGGATCGTGGCGCGCGTCAGCCAGTACAACCTGCCGGAAGCGCCGCGCGTCACTTTCAACTGCGGGATCCTGGAAGCGGGCTACGCGCCGAACGTGATCCCCGCGCGCGCCCACGGCCACCTCAACCTGCGCAGCGAGGACGCCGCCGAGCTGCGCCGGCTGGACAACTTCGCCCGCCGGGCCGTGGCCGAGGTGGTCGAGGAGGTCAGCCGCAAGCGCCGCGACGGCCCGGAGCTGCGCCTCGAGCACGCCGTGACCGAGCGCGAGGGCGGCGAGACGCCGGCGGATTCCCCGCTCGTGCTCGCCGCCGTGGCCGCCGCGGAGTACCGCGGCTGGCCCGTGCAGCACCCGGTCTCCTCCACGGACGCCAACGCCTTCATGGCCCGCGGCATCGACGCCGTCTGCCTCCACAGCGGCGAGGGTGGCGGCGAGCACACCCTCGCCGAATGGTACGACACCGCCAGCCGGCCGGCCGCCCTGGCGGCGCTGGCCGAGACGGTCTTGCGCTGGTTCGCCCTCACCGCCGGCTGACCGCCTCCCGGCAGACCCGCTCGATCCCCGCCGCCAGATCCTCCAGCGTCTCCGCCGGCAACAGCCGGTCGATCCACGGCTCGTAGTCGCGCAGGCGCGAGTCGTGGGTGTACCAGCTCTCCCGGCGCTCGGGGTTGAGCCACACCACCCGTGCGGTGCGGCGGGCCAGCTCCTCGAACGCCCACGCCTGCGGGTCGAAGCGGTTGCAGCGCGCGTCGCCGAGCACGAGCACGCTGGTGCGCCGGGTGAGCAGCTCGGCGTCCTCCGCCAGGAGCCGCTCGAAGGCATTGCCGAAGTCGGACAGCGCGTGCAGGTCCAGACCCGGCAGCTCGGCCAGGTGGTCAAGGGCGTCGTCGAAGTCGGCGAAGCGGAACAGCGGCGCCGCGGGCACCGGGCGGTCGACGAAGACGAACCCGGTAGTGGAGTCGAACAGGCGTTGCACCTCGTGGAGCAGGCGGAGCAGGAACCGGGCGGTGCGATGCACGCTGCCGCTCACGTCGCAGAGCACGAGCAGGCGCGGCTTGGTGATCCGCGGCCGGCGACGGAGCAGCTTGAACGGCACACCGCACGTGCGGGCGCCGGCGGCGATGGTGGCGCGAATGTCCACGCGGCCGTGCGCAGCGCGGCGGAAGCGCCTGCCGTAGCGGGTGCGAAGGACGCGGCCGAGAGCTTCGCACTCGCGGTCGAGGCGTTGGACCTCGTCGGGCGCCAGGCGCTGGTCGAGCGGTTGGCGGCGGAGGGCGACGCGCCGGCGTTGCTCGGCCTCGGCCAGCGCGCGGCGGGTGGCGAGGTGCTGCTCACGCCGGGCGGTCTCGCGGAGCTCGCGGAGGGACCGGGCGTGGTCGTGCTGCTCCGGCTCCTCGCGCGGCCGCCGGCCCTGCCCCTCGCCACGCCCGCCGGTGCGATGCCCGCGGTCGCCGCCGGGCTGCTGCCGGCGCTTGCGGTCCCGGCGCTCCTCGTCGTTGCTCGGCCACGCAACGCGGAAGTGGGCCTCGAAGAGGCGGTCGAACACGGGCAGGTGCTCGGCCGACTTGACCACGGACGCGCGGAGGGCGAGGCGGAAGGGCTCGCGCTCGCCGATCCCCGCCGCGCGGACGGCCTCGGCGGCGACGAGCAGCTCCGCGGGCGACACGGGCATGCCGGCGGAGCGGAGGGCGCGGGCGAAGGTGGTGAGGTGAGAGAGCACGCCGGACGCTCAGGCGGCCAGCAGCCCGGCGCCGAGCTGCGCGGCCGCTTGCTCAAGAACGGCGGCGAGTGCGGCGGCGTCGGGCACGACAGGCGCGTTGCCGAATCGCCGCCAGTAGCCGACGATCGTCACGCCGACCACGCGCTCGGTGTCATACGACCGCAGGATGTGGAATCCGTTGTCGTCCTCTTCGCCGTGGACCTCCTCGTCCAATGTGCCCAGTAGACGCAGGTAGAGAACATCGCCGGAGAGGTCGTAGTGGTACCGCAGCACGTTCTGGTGCACGCCTTCCAGGGTCATCAAGGTCATCGCAGTTCAGTCGCCTCCCGCACGGACTCTAGCCCGGCACAGCCATGACCGCAAGGTGATCGTGCCTGAGGATCGAATCACCCCATTGCCGGCGCCCGGCTCACCAGCGGTTGAAACCGCCGCTGAGAACACGAAGTCCGCCTGCGCGGACTTGCGCTCCCGAACCCGCAGAGGCGGGTTTCGTGGCTTGAGCGGCGGTTTCAACCGCTGGTGCGAGCGCAGCGCGGCGCTACCGGGAGGTACCAACCATGCCCTGGCCCCACGGCAAACGCTGGGTCTACTCGATGACCTACGACGAAGGCTGCGCAGCCCTGCTCGATAACGCCGTCCCGGTCCACCGCAGGCACGGCATCCCCGGCCACGTGGCGCTCGTCGCCAGCCAGGTCGGCGTCCCGCGCAATGTCCCGGGGAGCAGCTACGACGGCATGATGATCCTCTCCAAGGAGCAGATCCACGCCCTGCGCGCCGAGGGCTGGGGCGTCTCGTGTCACAGCCTGACCCATGCCGGCGTCACCGTGGAGAACGGCCCCACCGAGGTGGTCCAGAGCCGCCGGGTGCTGGAAGCCGCGCTCGACCTGCCGGTGCCCATCTTCTGCATTCCCGGCAACAACGACGGCTATCCCGGTGCCCGCGCATTCGCCGCGGAGGCCAGCTACCAGGCCATCCTCGGCATCTGGGACCGGGTCAATGCGCCCGATGCCGACTTGCTCTGCCTCGGCCGCGTCCCCATCCACGTCGAGTACCCGCCGCCTTTCTACTCGGTCTTCGACCCCTACAAGCGGATCCACCAGGCCATCGACATGGGCGGCTGGATCATCGACTACTGCCATTGCCCGCTCCCGGGCCGCGCCATCCACCCGTGGAAGGACTGCACGTTGGAGCAGCTCGACGAGCGCTTCGCCACCGTCCGGCGAGTGGGCGGCGACGACGTGTGGCTGGCCGAGCCGAACGACGTGGTGGCCCATCTGCTTGCGGAACGGGCCGAATAGGAGCCGCCATGCCGCGCCGGGTCCAGCTCTCTACCGCCGCCTTCAGCTACGACGTGGGTCCCGGGGATCCGCCCGACCTCTGCCGCTGCCGTGCGCTGGAGGCGGTCGAGGAGGCCGGCCGGAAGGGTGCCGACATCGTCTGCCTCCCCGAGTTCAGCGCCGCCGTCCGCGGCGGGCCGAGCGGCTACCTGGCCGAGGCCATCCCCGGGCCCACCACCGAGCTGTTCGCCGAGCCGGCCAGGCGGCACGGCATGTACGTGCTGGTGCCCCTGTTCGAGGCGTCGGGCGGCGAGAAGGGCTGGAACACGACGGTCCTCCTCGGCCGCGACGGCGGGATCGTCGGGCGCTACCGCAAGACTCATCTCTGTCTGCCCGGTCACGGGGAGGGGCAGACCACGCTGGCGGGCGACGAAGTGGTCGTGCTGGAGACCGACTTCGCCAGGATCGGCATCGCGACGTGCATGGACATCCACTACCCCGAGCTGTTCATGGCCATGGCGCTGGGCGGGGCGGAGGTGATCTTCTTCCCGACCGCCTGCATCGACTACACCGGCGACCTGATCGAGTCGCTGATCAACGCGCGCGCGGCGGACAACCAGGTGTGGTTCGTGTCGAGCCACTACGCGGCGCAGCCGTTCCTCGTCGGGCGGACGATGGGCCGCAGCCGGGTGGTGGACTGCATGGGCCGGACCCGAGCCGACACGGGCCATTTCCCCGGCGTCGCCATCGCCGAGGTGGACCTGGATGAGACGTACCCGATGTGGTACACCGGCGCGATGCTGGAGCAGTACCCGACGATGCGCGAGACGCTCTTCCGCACCCGCCGGCCGGAGCTCTACGGCGCGCTGACCGAGCCGCTGCGCGAGGGGCACTGGCGGCGCGGTTGACCCGGCTTGGCAAACCGCGGCCCTTGACCTACACTCCTCCCCACGGAGCGCCTGCGCATGACCGGCAAGGAACGGCTCGAGACCGCCCTTTCCCACCGTGAGCCCGACCGCATCCCCTTCGACCTCGGCTCCATGCCGTTCACCGGGATCGTCAAGGTCGCCTACCAGAACTACAACGCCTGGCGCGGCCTGGGCCTCCCGGAGCCCGCCATCCAGGACGTCAAGCAGCAGCTCGCACGGTGCGACTCGCGCCTGCTCGAACGGCTCGAGGTGGACACCCGGCCCGTCTCGCGCGGGCGGATGGGGCAGTCGTCGGCCGACTTCGCGAGCGACGGGCGCTACGAGTGGTTCACCGACGAGTGGGGCCTCGGCTGGCGGCGGCCGCTCCCCGACGGGCTCTACTTCGACCTCTTCCACCATCCCCTGCAGCACCTGCCCGACATCGCCGCCCTTGCCGCGTACGCGTGGCCCGACCCGGTGGACCCGCGGCGGTTCGAGGGCATCCAGGCCGAAGTCGACCTGGCCGTCGCCGGCGGTTACGGGCTGGTGGTCGGCGGGGTCTGCGCCGGCGTGTGGGAGATGGCGCTCTGGCTCCGGGGCTACGACCAGTTCTACTACGACATGGCCGCCGAGCCCGAGCTGGCCGACTGGCTGATCGGCCACATGGTGGACCTCAAGCTGGCCTACTGGGAGCAGGTGCTCGGCCTCGTCGGGCGGCACGTCTCCGTCTGCTACGAGGCCGACGACCTCGGCGCACAGGGCGCGCTGATGGTCTCGCCCGGCATGTACCGCCGGCTCGTCAAGCCGCATCAGCGGCGGCTGTTCGCCGGGATCAAGTCGTTCGCGCCGCACGTCAAGCTGGTCTATCACACCGACGGCGCGATCTACGACCTGATCCCCGAGCTGATCGGGATCGGCGTGGACGCGCTCAACCCGATCCAGGTCAGCGCCGCCGGGATGGGCGACACGGCGCAGATGAAGCGCGAGTTCGGCCGCGAGCTGTGTTTCTGGGGCGGCGCCTGTGATTCGCAGGAGGTGCTCCCCCACGGCACGCCCGCACAGGTGCGCGAGGAGACCAAGCGGCGGATCGGCGACCTGGCGCCCGGCGGGGGCTACGTCTTCGCCGGGGTGCACAACATCCAGGCCGACGTGTCGCCGGCCAACCTCGACGCACTGTGGTCCACCTTCCGCGACGAATGCGGCTACTGACCGCGAGGGAACGGATGCTGAGCTGCCTGGTCTGGCTCGTGTTGGCGGCGCCGGTGCCGGCGGCGCGCACGGTCGCCTTGGAGCGGCCGTTCACCGCCCGCGACGGCGAGACCCTGATGAGGCGTCTGCCGGCCTGGCAGGCGAGCGGCGCGTTCACGGACTACGCGCTGTTGGTCGCCCCGCCCTCGGCGGGCGGTGACGTCGGTGCGCAGCTCAAGCTGATCGATGCGGTGGTGGAGAAGGTGGGCGCCGAGCACGTCACGCTGCTCGCGCCGCCGGTGGGGCTGACGGGTTGGGAGACGAGCAACAACCCGACCTATCTGCCCTTCGGCGGGCGGCCCGCACTGGTGGCCAACACCACCGAATGGTGGCTCGGGGTCCTGCTCAGCAGCCACGCTCGGGGGCTCGCACTCGACCTGGTCCAGCCGCGTCGGCAGCCCACGGCGGACGAGCTGGGCGCGCACCTCGACGTGCTGATCGCCGGCTGCCGCAAGGCGAAGCGCCCGCTGGAGGTGTGGCTCCCGGCGGGCGTCGCAGCCGGGCCGGCGGGCGCGGCGCTGACGGCCGAGCGGGTGGCGGGGCTCCGCCGGGTCGTGCTGACCGACTCCCGGGCCGCCGCGCTCAGGCTGGCGCCGCGGCGCGACGCGGCCCAGCCGCCGCGGGCCGAGGACGGGCTGAAGCTAATCCTGTCGAAGCTGGCGGTGCCCCTGAAGGCGGGCGGCCTGGCCGGCGACGTGGCCGACGAGCCGGCCGTGGGTCCGGACGACGCCGAGGCCCTCGACCTCTGGCTGACGGCGCTGGCGGCGAACGGCCTGACGCAGGTGGTCTTGCGGGGGCGGCTGGACACGCTCGAGGCCGCGCCGTGGCGCGAGCTGGTGCGGAGCTGGTCGGCCGGCGGCTAAGCGCTGTAGATGGCGCGGCGGAGCTTCTCGAGCAGCCCCACGAGGTGTTCGGATTCGGCGTTCATCAGCCCGCCGCAAAGCTGCCGCCGGGCGGACTGCATGGGCCCCTGGAGCTTCTCGATCAGCCGCCTGCCCTCCTCGGTGAGGCTGGCGTAGACGACGCGCCGGTCGCGCTGCGAACGGGTCTTGCGGACGTAGCCCTTGACCACGAGACGGTCGACGAGCCGGGTGACGTTGGAGCTGCCCTCGATCATCTTCTCGGCGATGTCGAGCACGGGCGTGCCGCGGGTGCCGGCCTCGCGGAGGGTGAGGAGCACGTTGTACTGCTGGAGGGTGACGCCGTGGCTCTCGACGGCGCATTCCAGCTCGCGTCGGATCAGGTCGCCGGTCTTGAGGATGGACAGGATGGTGCGCAGCGAAGGGTCGTCGATAGGACGAGCCTGCTGCAGCTCCTGTTCGAGCAGGGACATGCGGTCCGCTCCGGGTTGGTCGCCTGAGCGGTTGGACAGCGCGGGGGAGCGGGAGTTACGGGGGGAGCGGCTCGACACCGAAGTCGCAGGCGCAGCGGTACAGCAGGTCGAGGAGTAGACGCAGATTGGGGCACCGTGAGGCGGCGATCTCAGGATCCAGTCTGCCAAAGAGCCTGGCGCCATCCCGGACCTTCTCGTAGGCACGGTTGAGCGCGCCGCGGTACGCCTCGCTGATGCGGGCCGCCGGTGGATCGAGATCATCCACCTCTTCCGGGTTGACCGCCAGCTTGCGCAGGCGTCGGCGCACCTCCGCGGGGAACACCTCCGGCTGCGCCAGCAGCCACGCCTCCACCTCGTGGACGGCGAAGCAGTGGTGGAATCGGGGAGCATCGGCACCGGTCTCTATGCGACGCGTGGCCCATCGGATCCTCTGCTTGAGCGACCAGTAGCTCGGCGGGAACGTCAGACCGCAGCCGTGCAGGTCCAGGAGGCTGATGACCGCGATCACCTCGTTGGCGCCCGGCGCGTCCGGCGTCAGCCTGGCAAGCTGCTCGCGCAGCTTCTGGTGCTTGCCCAGACCTGAGGCGGAGTGGACCTTCACGCCTGGCGCGCTGGCGAACCGCGTGGCGAGCCACCGCTGGAGCAACGGCCCGAGGACACGCCTCTCGGTGCCGCCCTCGGCGACCACCACAAAGTAGCTCACGCCAGCTCCTCGGCGTCCCAGCTGAACGCCAAGTCGCCGAGGCTGTACTGCTCCAGCCAGTAGCTGAGCTTCTCGGGGGACGGCACGGCAAGCTGGGTCTCACCGCCGCGATTGAGGACGAAGGAGGTCACGGGTGGTGACTCGAAGGCATCGAGGAACTGCGGTGAGTGGGTGGTGAGGATGACCGTGGACCTTTCGGACGCGGCGACCGCCTGCTCGGCGATGATCGCGAACATGCCGGGATGCAGGCCGGTCTCGGGCTCGTCGATGGCGATCAGTGGGGCCGGTTCTGGAGCTCCCAGGATCGTTAGGAGGGCGAGGAAGCGGAGGGTCCCGTCGGAGAGCGAGGCGGCTGGCTGCACTTCGCGCAGGCTGCGCCAGCGGAGACCCAGCTCGATGCGCTGCGAAGCGACAGGGGTGAAGACCAACTCCTCGTATTCCTCGCCGAAGGCCGCGAGCATGGCGTTGTCCAGCAGCTCCTTGAAGTCGCGACGTCGGGTGTAGTGAGTGTGGAGGACGGCTACCAGGTTCTGGCCGTCGGCGGTCAGCGACGTCTCGTACCGGACCACCGGCGCCGCGCGGACAGGCGATTCACTCCCAACGCGGATCTCGCGGTGCACAGACCAAGGGAACAGCTCCGTCGCCTGCACACTCAACCCGTTCTCATCGAATGGATCCATCAACTGGCTGAGGATGGTCTCACCCCTCCGTCTTCCCGAATCAGGCAGGTTGACGAGCCTGCCTCGGATCGTCGTAGCCGACGGGTCCCGGTGCATGAGCACGGTCCGCTCTTCGACGGGGCCACCCACCACGTTGGTGGTGGCCAGTTCCTCCAGGTCGATGGCATATGCCGAGCCGCCGACGCGGCCAAGCACAACCGAGTACTCGCAGTCGTGCGGGCTGTCGTCGAACGAGCCGCCGAGGCCCGCGACCCCATCAAAGCCGATGCCTACCCCGATCGCATCGACGCGACCGTCCCACACCATCGCCCCCATCCCCCCTTCGCGCTGCACTGCGTCCGCCAGCTTCCCCTCCGCCAACAGCTGCAGCAGTTCGAGGCACCGCAGCAGATTCGACTTCCCTCCTGCATTCGGCCCGATCAACACGTTCAGCGGCGCCAGGTCCCACACCAGGGGGCCCTTGATCGACCGGTAGCCCTCGATTTCGATCCGCGTCACGCGCATGTCGGTATGCCCTCGCTCCATCCCTCCGCCGGCGGGAGAGGCCGTCGGAAACTGGTCGCCCTCGTCAGCCCACCGCCGGCAGACTCGCCGCCGCGATGCTCTGGCCCACCCGCCGCGCCTGCTCGTCCGGCAATTGTACGCTCAGGCCCGCCAGCTCCGGGAACTCGCTCTCCAACACCCGGCGCGCCTCCGACAAGATGATGTTCCCACCCGCGCCGCTCGTCACCCGGCCCAGGATCAGCGCGTGCTCCAGGGCGTAGAACTCCGCGTATTGCGCCAGCGCGTAGCCCAGGTAGATGCCGATGGTCTCGTAGATCCTTCGCGCCCGCTCGTCGCCCTCGGCCATCAGCGCCTGCACCACCTTGAGCTGTTCGGGCTGACCGATCCCTTCCGCCACCGGGATCCCGGCCGGCTCGCACAGCCGCCACACCGCCTGCTGCGAGAAGTAGTTCGCCCCCACGCCACGGTCCTGCGACCACTCGTCGATCGCCGCGTCCGGATTGTAGTCCACCGGCACAAAGGCCAGCTCGTTCAGCCAGCCGGTGATGTTGCCCTCCGGCGTCACGTAGCCGCCCGCCTGGCTCGAACCCAGCGCGATGCCCAGGATCGCGTTGACCCCCAGCGACATGCTCCCGGCCAGCGCCGTGACCTCGCCATCGTTGACCACATCGAATGGCACCCCGCCCCAATCGCGCCGCAGCCGCTCGAAGATGCCCACCACGTGCGCCTGGAACTCCGCGTCGCTCACGCCGCGGAAGAGCGACGCGATGCGCACGCGGTTGTTCACGTACACCCCGGCCGAGCTGCCGCCGATGGCGTCCACCCGCGGCAGGTGCTCCGCGGCGATCTTCAGGCTGTGGTTGATCCCCCGGTAGTGCTCCTCCGGGTCGGAGTAGCTCCGCGGGTCCCACACCACCTCTTCGCTGAACACGGCCTCGCCGTCGCTCACCGCGCTGGACTTGCGGTCGCTGGCGCCCAGGTCGAAGCCGATCCGGTGGCCGTCGAGGTGCGGCCAGCGCCGCGCCGCCGCCGAGGGTCACCTGCCATCCGCCGCGCTGCCACAGCAGGAACTTGGTGAGCCGTTCGACGTAGGCCAGGTTCTCGCCGGCGCACGGGTGGCCGACGGGGAACAGCACCGTGTCGTAACGCGAGACGGAGCCATCGGCCCGCTCGAGCGCGATGGCCAGCGGCGCGGCGGACCCGCCGGCGCGTGCGGCGGCGGTGAAGGCGCGGTGCGTGAGGACGGCCGGGCGGTAGTCCGGGTCGAGCGGCGGGACGATCGCGGGTCTGGCCAACTGCATGGACGGCTCTCCTAAGCTTCAGGATCGTTGGCGGCGGCGGCGGCCTCCACCCGCTCGCCGGGAATGGTGCGGAACGCCTCGGCAAAGACGCAAGCCGGGTCGGTGACCTCATGCGCGGACGCGAAACCGGCGCGATAGAGGCAAAGGCCCCAGGCGCCCATCAGGTAGGGCGTGTCGAAGATCTGCGTGCCGTGCTGCGCGATGGCCGCCATCTTGATGTTCATGTAGCGGGTGATGTCGACGCGGTGGTTGGGATAGTGCACCGGCTCCCAGCCGTCGGCCTCCCAGACATCCGGCAGCTCGTAGTCACCGGCCTGCGCCGCGGCGGTGACGAGGGCTTTGAGGATCAGCTTGGCGCACATCACGTGGGTGCCGTGGCTGTCGTTGAGGTTGTGCGTGATGACGCGTTCTGGCCGCGCAGCGAGGACGATCTCGACCAGCCGCTTCAGGCATCGGGCGCGGGTCTCGGGGGTTTTGACGCCGGGCAGGCTGAGGTGCTCGAGCCGGGCGCCGAGGCGAAGGCTCTCCCAGCGCAGCTCGGCGGCGCGCTGGGCCACCAGCTCGTCGCCGCTCATCTCGAAGGTGTGCGGCGAGCCGCGGCCCTCGTCGACGATCACCGAGATCACATGCCAGCCTTCGGCCACATGGTGGGCGATGGTGCCGCCCCAGAAGATGGAGGCGTCATCGGGATGCGCCCCGACGGTGACGAGGGTGCTCATGGACCTGCCAGCTCCGGCCCGGCGACCAGAGAAACCACCTGTACGACGCGCGGGCGGCCGAGTTTTGGCGTCCGGCCGCGGATCTCCTCCCCGGCCTGCGGAGCGGCGCAGAGCAACTTCCGGGCGCGATCGTTGCCTAAGCGCTAGAGGCGCGTCAGGGCGCGATGAGCGCCGGCTGACGCGCGCCCCGCTCGCGACGCCGGAGGGTGGCCCGAGCGGAGCTGACGGAAGGAGAAACGTGTGAGCGCAAAGCGGACGGAAGCCTGGCGAGCGGGGCTTCTCGCCGCGGTGCTGGTGTGCTTCCTGGCGGCTCTGAGCGGTGCGGAAACGAGGACCACGCCCGTTGCAGCCGCGTCGGATGGCACCCGCGCCGGCGAGTACGACAACGACACCGGGCTGGGGTTCAAGTGGGGCGGCGACGCCCGCACCCGCATCGACATCTCGGCGCCGTCGGACATGGACGCCCGAGTGCGCCTCCTCGGCCGGCTGCGGATCGGCGCCAACGGCACCTTCGCCGACAACAAGGCGTTCTGGGGTTTCCGCCTCGAGACCAACGCCAACAACGCCGTGACCCACGACAGCACGCTGGCCGGCGGCGACCTCAACAACGGGGCGACGCGGGGTGACAACTTCGGCATCGGTCGCGTCTACCTCGGCATCCAGCCGAGCCCCAAGGTGGCCGTGACCATCGGCCGCATGGCGAACCCGTTCTGGACCAGCGAGGCCGTGTTCGATGAGGATCTCGATCCCCCCGGCGTGGCCTTCAACTGGCGCGTGTTCGAGGGTGGCGACGCGGACACCATCAAGAACGTCAACATGGCGCTGATGTGGGCGCCGGTCCGTGAGCTCGGCGCGCTGAGCAACGACCCGTACGCAATTCTGAGCCAGTTGCGCGGGCAGATCGGGCCGGTGCGGGCCGGCGTGGGCCTGTACTACTTCGACAACCTCAACGCCGTGTCGGCCCTCGGCGGCGTCACTACCGGCGCCACCGGCATGTTCCAGGCCGCCACGCAGGTGATCTCCACCACCGGGTTCTTCACCGAGGACCAGATCGCCGTGGTGCATGGCAAGGTCGTGGTCCCGTTCAAGATCAGCGGCCGGCCGTTCTCCATCGGCGGCGAGCTGTTCGGCAACGTCTCGGTCAGCAAGGAGAACCTCGGCTGGGAGGTCCGCGGCGACGCCGAGGATCTGTGGTCCGGCCGCGGCCACCTGCTGTTCCGCCAGGTCCAGCAGGATGCGACCTTCGCGCCCTGGGCGTGCAGCGAGCTGGGGCGCGGCACCGGCTACCGCAGCGGCTTCGAGGCCCACTTCCAACGCCCCATCGTCGGCCCGCTCAACATCGGCCTGACCTACTTCCGCATGGACCGCGACCGGCCCTTGATCGGCACGGTTCCCGGCCTCTCCACGGGCAAGGAAGACGCTTTCCAAGTCGACTTCTTCGCCCCCTTCTAGACCGCCACAGAGGTCTCTCCCGAACGGCGCGGCACAAATGGCTAAAACGGGCTACACTCGGCGCCCCCCCGGGAGGGGTAGGATTCCCTTGGTGGCTGACGCACGGGTGGCGAGGGCACACGGATGCTGAGACGGAAGGCGGCCCAGTGGACGGCTGTGGCCGTAATCGTGTGGTTGGGTGCGTTGCTGATCGTCGAGCGGCACGACCAGGCGGCGCGAGAGCGCAGTCTGGAGCGGCTCCGACGGCGCGTCGCCCTGGTCAATGAGCTGATCGTCAGCCATGAGCGTGAGCTGCTCGCCGTCGCCCGGCGGGTGGGTGTGAACCCCAGGCTCAGCGCCGCCGTGCGCCGCGGCACCGTGTCCGCCGCCGCCAACGCGCTGTGGCGCGAGCTCTCCGCCGACGGCGTGGAGGCGCTCTGGATCCTCGACTCGCGCGGCCGCCCGCTGGCCGCACGCGGATCTGTGGACAACGCGGCGCCGCTGCCCGGCAACGAGCTGCTCAGCGCGGCGTTGGCCGGCTCGGGCGCCTACGGTGTGCGCGCCGGGCGGCTCGGGCTCAACCTCGAGGCGGTGGCGCCGATCGGGCCCGAAGACCGGGCCCTGCCCGTGGGGGCGCTGCGCGTCAGCCGGCCTTTGGACCATCGCACCATCCGCGACATCGAGTACCTGGGCGACGTGGAGGTGGCAGCCCGGCCGCACGCCTTCGTGGTCGCGCCGGACGAGCTGGCGCAGCTCCGCGGACCGGTCGACGAGCGGGCCTCGGCCGATGCCATCTCCAGCCGTGCCGCGGCGCTGGCCGAGCGCGAGTTCGGCAGCGGCGCCGGCGGCTACCGCACCGTGGGCTTCGCGCAGCTCCAGGACCAGGACCGCTCCGCGACCGGCGTGCTGGCGGTGAGCATGCGCGCCGAGCCGCCGCACACGGGGCTGGCCCGGCTGCTGCTGGTGCTGGCGGCCCTGACGGCGGCGGGCGGCCTGGCGGTGGCTTCGCCGGCGACGGGCCACCGGCTGTCGCGATGGTTGGCCCGCAGCCCCGCCCCGCCGGCCTTCACCGAGCCATGGCAGCCGCTCGATGACCCGCTCCGCCGCGTGGTGCACGGACTCAGCCACCACCTCAACAACAACCTGGCGGTGGTGGTGGGCAACCTCGAGCTGGCGCAGCGCACCGGGGCGGTGGACAGCCAGTCGCAGCCACTCCGGGATGTGGTGGAAGGCGCCATGCAGGCGGCGCGGCTGGTGCGGCTGCTGCAGAAGGCGACCTACCGCGAACCGCTGTCGTGGCGCATGCCGGTCAACCTGGGAGAGGCCTGGCGGCAGGCGTTGCAGCAGACGCAAGCGCGCGGAGGCGCGATGCGGCGGGTGGAGCTGACGGGCTTGGAGGGGTGTCAGGTCGCCGGTCTGCCCGATGACCTGGTGGAGGCATTTGGCCAGTTGCTTCGCAACGCGTTCGAGGCCACCGGTCCGGACGGCACGGTGCGGGTGACGGGCGAGAGCGCGGGCGACCGGGTGGTGGTGACCGTCACAGACGACGGCGAGGGGATGGATGAGGAGACGCAGCGGCGCGCGGATGAGCTGTTCTTCAGCACGCGCGGGCCGCGCGAGGCGGGGCTGGGGCTGCCGGTGGTGGCAGGCGTCATGGCGCGCCACAGCGGCACGTGGAGCCTCATCTCAGAGCCCGGCCAGGGCTGCACGGTGCGGCTGGAGCTGCCGGCGTGGGACGGGCCGGACCCGGACCAAGCCGGAAGTGGTGAGTGGTGACATCCCGTCCCGATCCGGCCCCCTCTCCCGGGGGGCGAGGGGGCCGGAGATCACGAACAAGGCACCCTTCGGCTAGAGCGACTTGGCCACC
>JACPDV010000634.1 GCA_016183835.1 Armatimonadota bacterium | reverse complement strand
CTACAATCGCTTCCGCCCATCGGGTCGATCTCCTCGTTCTCAACTACTTGAGGAGTTAGACCCGATGGCCCCGACTTTGACCCAGCCCTGGTCGCGGCGGCGGCCCGCGTTGACACTCCGCACACCGAGCCGTATAATCAGGCCGCCCCCGGGAGGGGGCCAGATTCACCCGCAGCCGAGCCGGTCGTGGTGTCGCAAGACGGCAGCCGGCGATGACGCGCGGGAGTGTGCCAACCACAGGAGCGACCCCCATGTCTCGCGTTTCCATGAAGGAGCTGCTCGAGGCCGGTGCGCATTTCGGCCTTCTGACGCGGCGCTGGAACCCCAAGATGCGCTCGTACATCTACGGCGAGCGCAACGGCATCCACATCATCGACCTCCACCAGACGCTCAAGGGCGCGGAGGCGGCGTGCGATTTCCTCCACCAGGTGGCGCTGAACGGCGGCTCGGTGCTCTTCGTGGGCACCAAGAAGCAGGCGCAGGAAGCCGCCATCCAGGCCGCCGAGAAGTGCGGCATGTTCCACGTCGCACACCGCTGGCTGGGCGGCATGCTGACCAACTTCCAGACCATCCGCGAGAGCATCAACCGGCTCAAGAAGCTGCGCGAGATGGAGACCAGCGGCGCAATGGACCGCCGGCCGAAGAAGGAAGCCGCCATGCTCCGCGAGGAGATGGCGAAGAAGACCCGCGTGCTGGGCGGCATCGAAGACATGCCCGGCATGCCGGCGGCGCTGTTCATCATCGACGTGCGCGAGGAGCACATCGCCGTCACCGAGGCCAAGCGGCTCGGCATCCCCATCGTCGCCATCGTGGACACCAACTGCGACCCCGAGGACATCAACTACGTCATCCCCGGCAACGACGATGCGATCCGGGCCATCAAGCTGGTCGCGATCAAGGCCGCCGAGGCCATCCTCGAGGCGCTCCAGGAGCGTGACAACGCCATCGCCGAGGGCACCCTGCGCGAGACCTACGTGGACCAGATGCGGCGGCAGCGCGTGCCCGCGGAGGTCCTCGCCGAGGAAGCCGAGGACGCTGAGGACGAGGTGGAGGACGACGAGGAGGCCGAGGACGAGTTCGCTGGCTTCGACCAGGTCGAAGACGAGGTGGCCGAGGCAGAGGTGGTGGACGAGGTGGTGGACGAGGTCGCCGGCGAGGTCGAGGCCGCGGACGACGAGCCCGAAGCGGGGCTGGCCGAGGGCTTCGAGGCCGAGGCCGGCGAGGCCTAAGCACCGGGCCCGAGCTGCTGACCGGCCCAAGGTAGGGGCGGGGTCTCCCCGCCCGATGCGCGAGGTGGCAGCGCTCTGCGCCCGATCCCGGCCGGCCGGCCGGACGGGCGAGGAGACCTCGCCCCTACCGGCGCCGTTGGCGCGCTGGACAACAACTCGGGGTGGCTGCTTAGGCGCCCGGGCGCGCAGCCCGGAGTGGCGGCGAAAGGGAGCGAGTTGGCATGGCGATCTCCGCGACGGACGTGAAGGCCCTCCGCGACGACACCGGGGCGGGCATGATGGAGTGCAAGCGGGCGCTGGAAGAGGCGAACGGTGATTTCGAGGGGGCCAAGGACATCCTCCGGCGGCGCGGGCAGGCGAAGAGCCTCAAGCGCGAAGGCCGGGCCACGGGCGAGGGCTGCCTGGCGGTCGCCATGGCGCCCGACGCTTCGGCCGCGGTGGCGCTCGAGCTGAACTGCGAGACGGATTTCGTGGCCCGCACCGAGGGCTTCCGCGCCCTGGCCGGCGAGTTGGCCGCGGCGGCGCTGGCCGCCGGTGTCACCGACGCCGACGAGCTGCAGGTGGGCGACCAGCTCAACGAGGCCGTCTCTCGGCTGGGCGAGGTGCTCCGGGTGGGTCAGCTCACGCGCTGGACCGCCGGCGAGGGTGGGGTGCTGGGGAGCTATCTCCACACCGCCACCTGGCGCGTGGCGGTGCTGGTGGAGATCGGCGTGGACGGCGACGCCGCCGGCCAGGCGGCCGCCCTGGCCGAGGTGGGCCGCGAGTTGGGGATGCAGGTCACGGCCATGCAGCCGCAGTACGTCGACCGTGACGAAGTGCCCGCCGAGGCGCTCGAGCGCGAGAAGCAGTACTTGCTCGCGGCGCAGGACATGGCCAACAAACCGCCGCAGATTCAAGAGAAGATCCTGGCGGGCCGGCTGGAGAAAGGGTTCTACCAGCAGATGTGCCTGGTGGACCAGCTCTACGCGCGGGACGATGAGAAGACCATCGGCCGCTACCTGGCCGAAACCGGGAAGCGGCTCGGCAGCCAACTGACGGTGCGGCGCTTCGTGCGGCTGGAAGTCGGCCGCGGCTGATTTCGCCCAGCGGCTGCAACATCGCGCCCGATCGAACAGACCAAGAACAGGACGAACGGCACCGCCCGGCACAGCCGTCCGGCGGAAAAGGTGACGGTCCGTGAGCGAGGACGAGCCCGGCGCGCAGAGTCAGCCTGACACCGCCCCCACGCTCAAGTACCGCCGCGTGCTGCTCAAGCTCAGCGGCGAGGCGCTGCTCGGCCGCGAGCCGTTCGGCATCGACGACGGCCTGCTGAAGACGATCGCCCGCGAGCTGCAAGCGGTGCACAAGCTGGGCTGTGAGATCGCGCTCGTGGTGGGCGGCGGCAACATTTTCCGCGGCGTGGCCGGCGTGAAGCGCGGCATCGACCGGGTCACCGGCGACAACATGGGAATGCTGGCCACCGTGATCAACGCCCTGGCGCTGATGTCCGCCATCGAGGCGTTGGACCTCGACGTGCGGGTGCAGACCGCCATCGAGATGCACGAGGTGGCGGAGCCGTTCATCCAGCGCCGTGCGGTGCGGCACCTGGAGCAGGGGCGCATCGTGATCTTCGCCGGCGGCACGGGCAGCCCGTTCTTTTCCACCGACACCGCGGCCGCCCTGCGGGCGCTCCAGATCGGCGCCGACGCGCTGCTGATGGCCAAGCACGGGGTGGACGGCGTGTACTCGGGCGACCCCAAACAAGACGTCGACGCCGAGCGGTTCGAGACCCTGGACTATGACCGCCTGTTGCAGCTCAAGGTGATGGACGCCACGGCGACCGCGCTGGCGCGCGAGCAGGAGATCCCCATCATCGTGTTCGATTTCGCCGACCTGAGCAATCTCCGCCGCGTGGTCTGCGGCGAGAACGTCGGGACTGTGATCAGCAGCCTCCGGCCGGGCGCGGACCCTGACGTCTGAGAGGCCCCGGGCCGGCCGGCAGCGAGGAGGACTGACCATGCCGGAAGAGAGCTTGGACGACATCCTGTTGGATGCCGAGGACCACATGGAGAAGTCGGTTCACGCCACCGCCCACGAGTTCAGCCTGGTGCGCACGGGCCGCGCCTCGCCGGCGCTGGTCGAAGAGGTGAAGATCGACTACCACGGCACTCCGACCCAGCTCAGCCAGCTCGCCATGATCCGCACGCCCGAGGCGCGGCTGCTGGTGATCGAGCCGTGGGACAAGAGCTGCATCCGCATGATCGAGCGCGGCCTGACCGACGCCAACCTGGGGCTCAACCCGCAGAACGACGGCAAGGTGGTGCGCATCACCATCCCGCCCCTGACCGAGGAGCGCCGGCGCGAGATGGTCAAGGTCTGCCAGCACACCGCCGAGCAGGGCAAGGTGGCCATCCGCAACGTGCGGCGCGAGGCCATCGAGCGGCTGCGGCGGCTCGAAAAGGCGGGCGAGATGTCCGAAGACGAGCTGCACCGCGCCGAAGAGGGCGTCCAGAAGCTCACGGACGAGTACACCCACAAGGTGCAGAGCCTCCTGACCGCCAAGGAAGCCGAGCTGATGGAGGAGTAGCGCGGATGCTGCGCGCGCGGGACAGTGATGTGCGACGGGAGGAGACGATCTGGCTCAGCCGGCTCGACCCGCTGCGGCTGCCCCGCCACATCGCGGTGATCATGGACGGCAACGGCCGCTGGGCACGCCGGCGCAACCTGCCGCGCGGCGTGGGTCACGTGCGCGGCGCCGACACGGTCGAGCGCATCGTGCGGGCGACCCGCGACCTGCCCGAGCTGATCGCCGCCGCCCGCGGCGAGGGCGTGGCGAGCGGGCGGGTCGAGTGCTTGACGCTCTACACCTTCTCCAACGAGAACTGGCGGCGGCCCCAGGACGAGGTCACCGGGCTGATGAGCCTGATCGAGCGCCAGCTCCGCGACAAGCTCCCGGAGATGCGGCGGAAGGGCGTCTGCATCCGCCTCCTGGGCCGCGAAGAGGATCTGCCCGAGTCGCTGCGCGAGGAGCTGCGGCGCGACATGGAGAGCACTGCGGGGAACCGCGACCTCCTGCTCTACCTGGCCCTCAACTACGGCGGCCGGCGCGAGATCGTGGACGCCGCGCGCCGCATCGCCGAGCGCGCCGTGGCAGGCGAGCTGCGGCCGGAGGAGCTGACCGAAGATGATTTCGCGGCCCATCTCTACGCGCCCGACGTGCCCGAGCCCGAGCTGCTGATCCGCACCGGCGGCGACATGCGGGTGAGCAACTTCCTGCTCTGGCAGATCGCCTACGCCGAGCTCTGGGTGACCCCCACGCTGTGGCCGGCGTTTCAGCCGGCGGAGCTGTTCCGGGCGCTCGTCGACTTCCAGACCCGTGACCGCCGGTTCGGCGGCTTGAGCAGCCATGGTTCCACGTAAGTTCGCTCCCCAACTGGTCGCAGCCGTCGTCCTGGTGGGCCTCACCGCCTGGAATCCGTCGCACGCCGTGCCGGGGCTGCCGCTCCTGCTCCTGGCCCTCGCCGCCGCCGTGCAAAGCGCCCGCGAGCTGTGCGCCGCTCTGTCGCAGCGCGGCATCTACCCGTCCACCGCCGTGGTCAGCCTGCTGGTCGCCATCGCGCTGCTCCACGCGGCCTACTTCCGGCCCGGCTCCAGCGACGAGGGGCTCCTGCTCGCCGGCACCATCGCCGTGGCGATCCTGACGCTGGTGCTGGTGGCCGCGCTGCAGGCCGACCTGAAGCTCCACGGCCCGGGGCGCTGTGCGCGCGACCTGCTCGTCTCATTGCTGCTCACGGTCGTCCTTGGCGGCGGCTACGGCTGTGCGCTGCTGCTGATCACCGAGCGACACTTCCGGGACCCGGCGCAGGGCACCGCGCTGGTGGCCGTGGCGATGCTTCTCACCTGGCTCGGCGCCGCCGCGGCGCGGCTGGCGAGCGGGCTCGACCCGCGCGGCCGCGCCGCGGACGAGGAGCCGGGCCGGGCTCGGGCCACGGTGGCCGGCGACTTGGCGCGAGTCGTGGCGGCGGTGCTCGGCGGCGTGGCTGTCGTGCGGCTCAGCGCGCTCGCGGCGGTCTTCCCCGCCGCCTCGGCGGCGATGCTGGGGCTGCTGGTGGGCGTCTCGGCCGCGCTCGCCGGGCGGGCCATCGAGGCGGTCGCCGCGCGCTGCCGCGTGACGGCCTTCCGCGCCCCGCTGCCGCACCAGATCGCCGCCGTCCAGCCGCTCTACGACCGGCTCTACGCCGCCGGGTTCGTGGACTACGCCGGGGCCTTCGCCCTCGTCTTTCCGGCGCTCTACCTGTGGCTCGGCTGGTGCGCCCGATGACGCGGATTGCGGTCCTCGGCTCCACCGGCTCCATCGGCACCCAGACCCTCGACGTCGTCGCCGCGCTGGGGCCGGAGTACGAGATCGTCGCCCTCGCCGCCGGGCGCAACGTCGAGCGGCTGGCCGAGCAGGTGCGGCAGGTGCGGCCGAAGCTGGTGGCGGTGGCCACCGAGAAGGGCCGCGCCGCGCTCCGCGAACGGATCGGCGTGCGGATACCCATCGAGGTGGGCGAGGCCGGGCTGGTCG
>JACPDV010000632.1 GCA_016183835.1 Armatimonadota bacterium | reverse complement strand
AGGTTGGCGAGGACCTGATCGAGCTGGGATGGGTCCATCAGCACGGGCCAGAGCTCCTTCCCGGGCCGCCAGGCCAGCTCCACGTCCTCGCCGATCAGGCGACGGAGCATGTTGAGCGTGGCTGCCACGGCGGTGTTGAGGTCGAGCACTTGCGGCCGCACGGTCTGCCGGCGGGCAAAGGCGAGGAGCTGGCTGGTGAGCGCAGCGGAGCGGCCGGCCGCCGTCTCGATCTCGAGCAGGCACTCGCGCACCGCCTCGGGGTCGTGGGTCTGCTCCAGCGCGAGGTCGGTGTAGCCCTGGATGGCTTGGAGTATGTTGTTGAAGTCGTGCGCCACGCCGCCGGCCAGGCGGCCCACGGACTCCATCTTCTGCGCCTGCATGAACTGCGCCTGCAGCTTGGCCTGCGCCTCCTCGGCGCGCTTGCGCTCGGTGATCACCTCGAAGACCGAGACGAACTCGCCCTGCCGCGGGCAGTAAAGCGACACGGATACCCACATATCCAGTGCGGCGACGTGCATCTCGAAGCGCTCGGGCCGGCCGGTGGACGCCACCCGGCCGTGGGTCACGAACAGCCCCGGGTCGCTCTCGCGGATCCCCGGCATCACCTCGCTGGCCCGCTTGCCGATCACGTCGTGCAGGCCGGTGTGCTGCTCGAAAGCGCGGTTGCAGGATAGGTACTCGAAGTCCACCGGCTCGCCGTGCTCGTAGATCATCCGCGCGTGCACCACACCGTTGAGCATGCCGGCGAACAGCGACCGGAAGTGCTCTTCGCTCTCGCGCAGCGCGGCCAGCGCCTGGCGGTGGGCGAGTGCCGCCGCGATCTGCTGCGCGACCGCCTCCAGAAACTCCAACAGCTCGGGGGTGAACCGGTCGCGGGCGTGATCGTTGAACTGCAGCAGGCCGAGGGTCTGCCCGCCGGACCGCAGCGGCACCAGCGCCACCGACTCGTAGCCCTCGCCGTTGCACCGGTTGCGGGTGCGCGCCTGCCGCTCGGCCTCGGTGGTGCTCGCCAGCAGCGCGGTGGTGGAGTTGGTCCAGAAGCTGCCGCCCGCGGTGAAGAACGGGAGCGACGGGTCGGTCCGGCCGCGCAGGATGTTGCCGCACATGCACTCGAGCACCGGCTGCCCCAGGCTGTCGCGCTTCACCTGGCCATCCGGATCACGCTCACAGAGCGAGCTCTCGGCGCACACGAACTCGGCGGTGAAGCCGCGAGTCTCGAAGTACGGGAAATCACCGCCAGCGTGCAGGCGCACGCCCACGGCCTCGCAGCCAGTCCACTCCTGAAGCTGTGCGGTCAGCGCCCGGATCAGCTCGCCGGTGCTCGCCTCATCGTTGAGCAGCCGCAGCAACCGCAGCGTGTTGTCCCGCTCGGACCCACCTCGCCCTTCCTCGCCGCCCTCGCCCCGTGAGTGGCTCAAGCCCTGCCTCCGACGCCGGTAGCGGCATCTCGTCCGTTGACCACCTCTATCATACCTCAATCCACCTTGCGGGTTCGACCCGTTTGAGGACACGAAGTTGCCGGCGGGTGGGGTGGAGGACCCGGACGCGGCCCGGCCAACGAGACGAGCGGGAGGTGCGGCCGATGCCGGTCTGCTCGTGGGTCTCCGGGCTGCTGCTCTGTGCCCTCGCCGGCCCGCCCCTGGACGATCCGCGCCAGGACCCCTACGTGCGCCTCCCCGTGCTGGCCCGGCTGATGGAGTGGGCCACTTTCCAGGTCAGCTTCGACCACGACTCGATGGTCCCCGACATGGCCGCCGGTGACGGGCTGAAGCAGGTCCACGGCAAGCCGCGTTTCGCCGACGGCCTCCTTGGCCGCGCGCTGGTCTGCGGGCCGGAGAGCGGCTTCGCCCTCTACCCGCGCGAGCGCAACGCCACGTTCGCCACCCGTGGCGCCGTCTCGCTCTGGATCCGTCCGCTGGAGTGGACCCGCGTCAACGGCGGAAACACCGAGTTCCTGATGCTCAGCAACTACAGCGTCTACCTCGAGCGGCAGGGCCCGGCGCACAACGCCGAGGGCCAGGTCACGCGCCAGGAGGGGCTGCTCTACCTGCTGCTGGCCAAGTCCACCGGCACCCTCTGCCTCCAGGCCGGTACCGCCGACTGGCCGAACGGCGTGTGGAGGCTGGTGGTCTGCAACTGGTCGTGGCCGAGCATGTCGCTCAGCATCGACGGCGGGCCGTTCCAGAGCCTGTCGGCCAAGGTGGCGCCGCAGCCCGAGGAGTTCGGCGACCTGTTCATTGGCGCGCCCAGCGGCGGCGAGACCGCGCTGCTCGACGAGGTCACCTTCTACCGCCGGCCGCTGTCGCAGGACGAAGCCCGAGCCCTGTACGAGGCGCTGTGTCCGGACGGTCCGGCGCGGTGATGCAGGACCCAACCATGCCCCACAAGCCGTCATTGCGAGGAGGTCCGCCAACGAAGCAATCTCGTGCGCCAGCCACCCGCGCCCGCCCGAGTCCGGTTCAGCGGCCCCCCGGTGAACGAGATTGCTTCGTCGTCAGACCTCCTCGCAATGACGGTCCCCGCTTCCTCAGCCGCACTCCGGAGCCACGGCGACCGTGGGCAGACGAGGAGACTCGGCGATGACCGCACTGCTGCCGCTCCTGGCCCTCACCCTCCAGGCTGCCCGCCCCGAGGTGACCTGCCCGCCGCTCACGACCCCGCCCACGGTGGACGGCACCATCCACGAGGACGAGTGGTCCGGCGCCGTGCGGCAGGTGGGGCTGGTCAGCCAGCACGACCTGCAGCTCACCGCCCGGCAGGCGACCTTCTGGTTCGGATCCGACGGCAAGGCGTTGTACCTGGCGCTCCGCACGGAGCTGCCGCCCGGCGGTGAGCTGCTCAACCGCGCCGTGCCCGATGGCGAGCGCGACGTGGTCGCCGCCCTCCGCGACGATTCGGTCGAGCTGGTGCTCCACCCGCATCTCGGCGCCACCACCGGTGACCAGCGCTACTTCCACCTCATCGCCAACCCGCGCGGCGCGCTGTTCGACCGGGTGTTCGACGACTCCAAGCCCGCCAACCGGATCGACACCTCGTGGCGGATGACCGGCTGGACGTACCGGACGAGCTTCCACGACGGCTGGTGGGACGTGGAGATCGCGGTGCCGTTCGAGAGCATCGGCGCCACCGCGGCCGACCTGGCGCATCCGTGGGGTTTGCGGATCTGCCGCAACTGGCAGCGCGGCTGGGACCAGAGCCGCTGGGAGACCGCCTCCGCCGCTTACGAGGACCTCGACACGATGCCCCGCGTTCGGTTCGCCGCCGGTGCACCCGTGACACAGATCCTGGGCCTGAGCGCGGACGGCAAGGCGCACCTCACGATGGCGCTGGTCAACCCCGGCGCGGCGCCGCTGCCCGTGCGCGTGCTCTGCTCCGACACGTGGAGCCGCAACCCGCCGCACGAGGAGACCCGCGACCTCACCCTTCCCGCCGGCGGACGGCAGGAGCTGGCCTTCGACCCGCCCCACGGCGGGCCCGAGGGCGCCCACCACACGGTCCTCCAGGTCACGTCGCCTGACGGCGGCACGGTCTACTACCTCCGCCACTTAAGTTGGAAGTTGGAACGGCCGGCGGCGCCGTGGACCATCGTCAGCGAGGACCGGCAGGCCATCGGGCTGCAGTACGCAGTCTATCCGAGCTACGGCAAGCTGCACGTGCGCGTGGACATCGGCGCGCTGGCCTCCAAGGACCAGGTCACCGGCGTCAAGCTGGCGTTCGGGCCGAAGGGCGGCAAGCCGCTGCTCGAGCGTGAGTCCAGGTTCCGCGACGGCGTCTGCGACGAGATGCTCGATCTGCCCGAGCTGCCCGCGGGCGACTACGAGGTGCGCGCCGCGCTGGCGGGCGAAGGCGTGCCCACCGACCCGGTGATCGGCCTCTACGAGCGGCGAGTCTTCCCCTGGGAGCACAACAAGCTGGGGCTCTCCGACCGCGTCATCCCGCCCTTCACGCCCATCGCTGTGCAGGGCAACGGCCTGTCCACCGTGCTCCGGCGGCACACGCTCAACGGCGCCGGGCTGTGGGACCAGGTCGCGAGCCAGGGCCATCCGCTCCTCACCGCGCCGATGCGCTGGGTCGCCGGCGCCGCGGGTAAGCCGCTGGCGGTGACGCCGGGCAAGCTGGCCGTGGTGGAGAGGCTGCCGCACCGCGCGGTCATCGAGGGCAGCTTCGACGCTGGGCGGGCCACGGCGCGGGTGCGGAGCGTGTGGGACTACGACGGCTTGGCGAAGGTGACGGTGCGCCTGCCCGCCACGCCCGGCGCCGGCATCGACCGCCTGTCCCTCGAGATCCCGCTCGACGACAGGGAGACGCCGTACCTGCACGCCTGCGGCGACGGGCTGCGGTTCAACTACGCCGGGCGGGTGCCGGCGGGCGAGGGCATCGTCTGGGACAGCTCGAAGACCAACCGCACCAGCTTGGTGGGCACGTTCTACCCGTACGTCTGGGTCGGCGGCGGCGAGCGCGGGCTGGTCTACTGCGCCGACACCGACCGCGACTGGAGCCTGGACGAGAAGACGCCCACGGTGCAGCTCGAGCGCCGCGGCGGCACACTGCTCCTGCGGCTCAACCTGGTCACGCGCGACACGCCGCTGGACCGCGAGCGCAGCCTCGAGTTCGGCCTGCAGGCCACGCCGGTCAAGCCGATGCCCGAGCAGCCGGTGAACTGGCGCCGGTGGATGGGCAGGTACTACGAGAAGCCCAAGGTGCAGCCGTTCACCATCGTCGGCGCCTCCTACTACTACGGCTGCCTGAGCTTCGACTTCTACCCAGTGGACCACGACCTGAGCATCTACGACGCGTTCAGTCGCGCCCGCGACAGCGGCAAGCCGGATCTGGACTGGGTCGAGCAGTGGATGGAGCGGTACAAGCCGTACGTCAAGCCGGACGACCCGATGTGGAACACCTACCACATCCACGTGCAGTCCGGCATGCACAGCGCGGCCGGCACACCGCGCAGCCAGGGCTGGCTCTGGACGCCGTACACCAATCCGCGCGGGATCGGCTTCCAGATGGCCGAGTGGCCGACCTTCCAGGACGAGTGGGTGCAGTCGCCGTGGCAGGAGCGCGCGAAGGTGGGCGGCCTGGCCTACGAGATCTGCCCCACGCGGAGCTTCCAGGACTGCGCGCTCTGGTCGTACCGCGAGATGCTCAAGTGCTTCGACGGCATCTACTGGGACAACCTCTACCTCAGCGCCAACACCGACCCGGTGGCGGGCGGCGCGTGGACCGACGAGCAGGGCCGTGTGCACCCGAGCATGGGCCTGTGGGCGATGCGCGACCTGGTGCGGCGCACGGCGGTGATGATGAACGAAGAGGGCCGGCCGGTGTTCGCCAACGTGGTGCACATGACGAATGCCGACCTCGTGCCGATCATGGCCTTCGCGAACGTCAACCTGGACTGGGAGTGGCAGTACGGCAAGCGCGACTGGCAGGACCGCTTCGATCCGGACCTGACGGTGGCGGAGACCATCGGCCGGCAGTGCGGCAACATCCCGCTGGTGCTGGCGGGCGGGTTCTACGACGCCAAGGACCCGGCCTACGCCTGGTGCACGCGGACTCGCACGGGCGTCTGCGCGGTGCACGAGATCCGGGTCTGGGACTGGCAGCCGCAGGCGCACTACGACCTCTACCAGAAGCTGTTCGACTTCGGCTACGGGGATCCGGCGTGCCGGGTGTTCAACTACTGGGACGCCGGCTTCCCGCTGAAGGTGGAGGGCGTGAACGCGAAGGCGATCGTAATGGTGAACGGGGCGCGGGCGCTGGTGATCGTGACGGACTACGGGAAGGGTGGCGAATGCAGGCTGACGCTGGACCTGAAGGCGCTGGGTCTGCCGGGGCTGACCGAGGCGGGTGATCTGGAGACGGGGGAGGCGATCGCGCTGGCAGGAACGGGGGCGGTGAGCTTCCCGTTGAAGAAGCACGACTATCGAGCGGTGGAGCTGGAGTAGGGGGGGACGGCGTGCGCCCGGCGGAATCGTGAGGGTCAGGCGGCCTTCGCCGCCCTCGCGGCGTCGATCACGATGGTCTCGGCCCCGGCGGGATCGCCCGTTCGGTCGACCTTGAGTTCCACCGGTACCCCCAGAGCGCGGGAGACGTGGAGCAGGACGGACATGGGTGGCTCCACGTCGCCGGCCTCCAGGTCCAGCAAAGCCTCCTGGGTCAGACCGAGCCGGTCGGCCAGTTGGCCGAAGTCCAGTCCGTTCGTCGCGCGGTAGTGCACCAACCACACGGAGACGGCATCCGCTACGGCGTGTCGTTCGTACTCGGCGCGCACGGCGGGGTCTTCCAGGCTCTTCGCCACCAGTTCGTCAACGGTCCAGCGCTTCGCCATCGGATCCATCCTCGGCCTTCGCCTTGGCCTCGGCGCAGAGGCGACGATCCTCCGCGAGCCGCTCCAGGGCCGTTCTGACAGCTCGCTCGAAGCCACGCCGATTCACCTGCGCCTCCGGGCCGATCGCAGCTACCACCAACTCGCCCTCTTCGCGGCGGTAGAAGGCACGCCACCGGCTCCGTCCCGCCCGTGGCCTCAACTCACGCAACATCTCCGCAGCGCCCTTGACGGCCGCCGTGTGCGGGTAGCCGAGCGTGTCGCCGCCGACGGCGAGCCGCTTCAACGCGGTTCCCATCGCCTGCTGCTCGGCGGGCGGCAGAACCAGGACCTCCTGAGCTGCTGCGTCAACGACCCGGACCGGCAACACACTTATGGTCACCCCTACGCCGACCGCGACGGTGTTATGATTGTACCACTGCTGGCGGATCGGCTGGAACAGGAGCGGGATGCAGCATGGCGGCACCGGTACCGGTCATGGTCGAAAGCATGGTCGAGCGGCTGGTCCGGGAGTTCGATCCGGACCAGGTGATCCTGTTCGGCTCGCGGGCTCGGGGCGACGCGCGGGCGGACAGCGATGTGGACTTGCTGGTGGTCATGGCGGCGGTGGAATCGAAGCGGGAAGCGGCTCTGGCCATGCTGCTGGCCCTCGAGGGGTTTCGAGTTGCCAAGGATGTCGTCGTCACGACCAGCGCGGAGTATGCCGCTCGGCGGGACCTGGTGGGAAGCGTCGAATACCCGGCATCGCGGGAGGGGAGGGTGATGTATGCCCGGAGCGGCTGACCGGCGACGTGAAGCGCTGACCTGGCTGGCGAAGGCCGATGAGGACCTGCTGGTGGCCACCCACTCCCTGGGATTGGGTGCTCGGTGTCCCACGGCGGTGGTGTGCTACCACGCGCAGCAGTGCGTCGAGAAGAGCATCAAGGCGTTCCTGGTCGACCAGGGGACGCCGTTCCCCTACGTGCATGACATCGGGCTGCTCCACGGCCTGGTCGCGCTGTCGGACAGGTTCTCACTGTCGTCGCACGACGAACGCGAGCTCACCCTCAGCGCGACGGCCATGCGCTACCCTGGTGGTGGCACCCCGTCGCTCGCCGAAGCCGAAGCCGCCGTGGAGACCGCCCGCCGCGTCCGCGCCGACCTGGCCCAGCGGCTGGTCCCGCCGCCGGCTACCGGCCAGACCACGTAGTTGGACGAACCAGCCGCCTTTGCCAACGCCCCCGCGGACACGCTCCTCGGCAAGCTCGAGCGCGGCCGTGGCGCCGGCTTCATCGGGGCGCTCGCGGCGCCGCGAGGCCATGCCCGGGAGCTGCTCACCCGGTGTACTGTGGTCGACCCGCGTTGGGACCACCAGATCGACGACCGCGACGAGTACTACGGCGAGCTGGCGGTGGAGTTGGCGCTGCCGGTCGAGCCGCTGGTGGACTGCCTCCACGTGCCGGAGTCGGACGACCGATACTGGGGGCACAGTCTGGCGCTCGACGTGCTGGTCGAGATGCTCCGCCGTGGACGGGCGGACGTCGGCCAGGTGCTTCGTGACTACGTCTGCTATGGCACCGACCTGGGGCACCTGCTGTGGCAACTCGCCGAACACACCCCGGCGCTCCTCGACGGGTTGGACCGGGTCGTCGTGAGCCGCCTTGATGAGCCTGGCTTCACCGAGGGCATGAGCTTCGGCCACGCTCCGCTGCTCGGGTGGAGCGAGCAGCATCCCCGGCTGGCGGCGTTGCGCAGCGAAGCAGAGGAGCGCTGCGCCCGGTACGCCGCAGAGCGCGCCGCATGGCCCGACTTCGCGCGCATGTCGGTGCCGGAGCTGCTCGCTACAACCGGGCGGGGCACGCTGCACGCGGTGCGCAAGGCGCTCTGTGAACGTGTCCAGCCCGAGGACGCGCCGCTGCTGCTGGCCGCGCTCGACAACGCTCGACCGGAGCTCGCGGCGGCGGCGCTGTGGGCCCTGGCACGGATTGCCGACCCGACGTGCCTGGACCGATTGCGCGAGCTCGCGGAAGGCGATCCGGAGCCGGCACCTTGCGTCCGCCACGCGCTCGGCCGGTGCCTTGCCGCCATCGACTCTCCTCTCACGCTGGATCTCGGCCGCCGATGGTGCCGCGCGGAGCGCTGGGGCCTCGCCGTGGCTGGCCAGATAATCCTCGCGGCGCAGGCGACGGAGGACGATCTGCCGTACATCCGCGAGGCCCTGGCGCTGCCGATGGACCATGGCCAGCAGAGCGGGAACGTCTGGCGTGTCTGCGGCGCGCTTGACATGCTGAAGAGGCTGACGGGCATCGGCATGTTGCCGGAGCTGATGGCCGCTTACGAGGAGCTGCCCTATTCCTACGGTCGTTGCCGGGCCGTGGAAGCGATGGTGGCAACAGCGCCCTCGGCCTTCGCAGAGCGATGCGCCGCGGAGTGCCTTTGGGACTGTGAGTACTGGTCTCGCGAGCCGGCAATCAGGCGGGCGCCGATCTCCGCCGCGACGCGTGCCCGGCTGACGGCGCTGGCGCGCAGCCCTGCCAGCGAGCGGGCCGAACGCCGCGCGGCCAGTCGTCGGCTGCGCGCGCGGCACCCCCTCCGTCCGCGCCGGCCCACGTCACCCCCGCGCTGACTCGTACACCGCATCCGTCACCCGCTGCACCACCAGCGCGTCCTGCAGGCTCGTCAGCGGCGCCCTCCCCTCCAGGATCGCCCCCACGAAGTCGAGCACCGGCCCCGCGTGCGCATCGCTCCACGTATCCGCCTCCGCCACCCGCACCTCGCTCCGCACCCCGGTCGACGTCAACCGGTACACCGTCGCCTGCGGCGCGCCGGGCAGCATGTTCAGCTCCAGCGCCCCCTCCTCGAAGTCCATCCGCCACGTCCCTGTGCTCCTCACCGCATGAGCAGCAAGGACCGCAGCGAGATGGGCACGATCCGCGGGTCGGGCACCGTCACGCCTTCCAGCATGGTCACGAGCACGCCGAACGGCGCGTTGTAGTGCGTCCGCTCCAGGAACGACCGCAGGCCGACGGTGTCTCGATGCGGGTCGATGCGGCGGCGGTACTTCACCTCCAAAGGGATCCGCCGCTCACCGATGGTCAGCACGAAGTCCACCTCGGGTTCGGTGGCGCGCTCCGGGAAGTGCGCCAGGTCGAGGTGCGGAAGGCCGGCGAGGAAGCTCCCGACGGCGCTCTCCGCCAAATGGCCGGCGAGGTCGCCAAGGTGGGCCGCTTGAGCCAGCGCGGCGGGGTCGAGGGGCACTACCTCTTCCAGCCAACTGGCCCGAAGACCCAGGTCCGCGAGACACAGCTTGGGGTATCCCTTGGCCCGCTTGAGACGAAGCTCCAGGGGGCGAACCAGCTTGACGAGTAGCGCGCCATCAAGGAGCTGCAGGTAGCTGCGGACCCTCTGCCACCCCAGATTGGCCTGCAAGACATGTTGCAGTTCGGCGACGAGGACGCCCTGGCCGGGGGTTTGGCCGGCGTAGCGACAGGCCAGCCGGAAGACCTCCTCGAGCAGTTGCGGGTCGCGCCGCCGGCCCCGTTCGCCGAGTCTCAGGTCGTGCTGGATCACGCGGCGGATCACCGTCTCGTTGAGCTGGTCGGCCAGCTCCGGCCAGGGCAGCTCGGGGTGCGCATGCACCAGCGGGTAGCCGCCGGCGGCGGAAAACGCCTTGAACGACTGATCCCGCAGTTCCCTGTGCTGCTCGGCATGGGCCGACAGGCCGCGCCAGCAGTCGGCGTCCAGGAGCGGGCTGAGCCCGTTGTCCGGCAGCCACGTCCCGATCTCACCGCCCAGCCGCAGCCCGGCGATCTCACGCAAGAGGAGGGTGCCGATCTCGAGGCTCGTGACCCTTCCCGCCAGGCTGTCGCTGGCGGCCCCGATGCGCAGGGCGGAGCTGCCTGTCACCAGCACCCGCACCGTGTGATGGTCGACCAGGGCCTTGAGCTGGGCCGCCCAGTCGGCCACGTTCTGCACCTCGTCGAAGAAAACGTACGCCGGCTGGCCGGCATGGGCGGCCTCGTTGAGGGTCGCCCCGAGAACCTGGCTCTCGAACCAACGGGCCAGCCCCAGAACCGGGTCGGAGAGTCCGCGCAGGCTGGGGATCTCGTCGAACTGAATGCGGAAGATGCGGCGCGGTGCAATGCCCCGCTCGCGCAGGAGGCAGTCGATGAGCTGCTCCTGGAGCGTGGTCTTGCCGACTTGCCGGGCGCCCCGCAGCACCACGATCGGCGCCACGGCCGTGTCCAGCTTGCGCTCCAGAGTACCGAACGCCCAGCGGCGGTAGGGTGGGAGCAGCCTGCCGGGCCGGCCCTCCCACCACGGGTTCACGCTGCGCAGGTAGGCTTCAAGCTCGCCGGTGATCTGCCCCGCGGCGGTGCCGGCTGCATGTCGTGAGGCCATCGCGGGCTCCAGGGCGCGCGCACGGTGCCCCGTTGGTTGGTCTGAACCGCAAGGATCCCTCCCGCCCCGCGTCACCTCACCCACCCGCCGCCGCATAGACCGCATCCGTCACCCGCTGCACCACCAGCGCGTCCTCCAGGCTCGTCAGCGGCTTCCGCCCGTCGGTAATCGCCCCCAGGAAGTCCGCCACCGGCCCGGCGTGGACATCGCTCCAGGTGTCCGCCTCCTCGACCAGCACCTCGCTCCGCACCCCGGTTGCCGACAGCCGGTGCAGCATCGCCTGCGGCGCGCCGGGCAGCATGTTCAGTTCCAGCGCCCCCTCCTCGAACTCCATCCGCCACTGCGCCCGCGCCTCGCCCGCGTAGAACGCCGCCCGGCGGTAGTCGAGCGTCGCGCCGCCCGCCAGCCGCACGAGCGCCGAAACCTGCAGCTCCACGTCGTTGACGGGCTCCGCGATGCGCCGGTAGGCCGCCGGTAGACGGCGCATTTCCGCCACGACCTCCGTCGCCGCCGGCCAGCCGTTGAGGCCCAGGAGGTAGTCCAGGTCGTAGCAGCCCCAGTCCGCCAGGATCCCCTGCCCGCCCCAGCCCGGGCGGTGCAGGAAGAACGGCTGCGTGCCGTCGAAGGTCTCCGGCGCCGGGGAAGTCACCCGGCAGACCAGCCGGCGCAGACGGCCCAGCCCGCCGCGCGCGATGGACTCGGCTACCCGCGCCGCGCTCGGCGTCGAGCGGAAACGGCAGGAGCAGCAGGCGCCAATCCGATCTCCCTGCGCCGCCAGCATCGCCTCCACTTCGCCGGCGTCGAGGGCGACCGGCTTCTCCACCAGCACGTGCTTGCCCGCCCGGAACGCGGCGACTGTCGGGCCGACGTGCGCCACCGGCGACGTGGCGACCAGCACGGCGTCCACCGCCGGGTCGGCCAGGAGCGCCTCGACCTCGGTGTAGCGCCCCGGGATGCCGAATTCGTCGGCGCGCGCGGCCACCGCCTCGGGCCGCAGGTCGCACGCCGCCACCCAACGGACGCGCGGGTCGCTCTGCGTCTCGCGGAGATGCCACTCGCTGATCTGCCCGCAGCCGATCAGGCCGAGGCCGACCTGGGTCTTGCTCATTGCAGCGTCACCTGTCCGAACTGCGACGGATCCTTGTCGCCCGCGATGCCGGCGTGCCAGCCGTACCAGCCGCGCTCCGCGGTATCCTGTTCGTTCACCACCAGGCCCAGCCCGAACCACGTGCCGGCCACCGGCTTGATCCCGGACAGACGCGACCAGGGGATGGCCAGCTCGTAGACCGTCACGCCGTCGCCGCGGACCACTGCCAGCGGGAGGTCCACCGGCCCGGTGGGCTGGCCCGTTACGTTGCGCCAGCACCAGCCTTGCGGGCCCTGTGCGGTGAGCGCCGCGCCCCATTCGCTCGCCGCCGCGCCCTCGTGATCGGGGTCGGCGGTGAAGCCGAACTGGATGCTGTCGCCGTCCCACAGCGCGCCGTCGCGGCTGCCGTTACGGTGCACGTCGTCGCGCACCTCCACCGCCAGGTAGAGGTTGCCTGCGTCCCAGCGCACCCCGGCGCGGGCGCTGAGGTCGGCGTCGGAGGTGGGCGGGCCGTCCTGCGGGTCGCCCCGCTCGCCCGAGAGCAGCCCGATGCGGAGCGGCAGGTCGTTGCCCCAGTCGTCGAGCTTGCCGTCGACCTGGATGGCGGCCTGCCGGGCGCCGGCGAAGACGAGACTCCGCCGCCGCTCGGCCCGGACGCCGGCCGAGGTCGTCACGGACGCCTGGCACGGGTACGTGTCCGCCGGGTCGGGTGCCGGCAGGTCGACCAGCAGCTCACCCGTCTCGCCCGCGGCGAGCGCCCGGAAGGGCGCCTCGAACACCGCCGGACGGAGCCCCCTGGTCACCGGGCAGACCAGCCGGATGGACCCGTCGCAGCTCTGAGCCGACAGGTTGGCTACTCGTACCGCCAGCCGGTCGGGCGTGCCCGGGAGCGGGCGAATGTCCACCGCCAGCGGCTCGGTCACGGTCACCGGGAGGCGCAGCGCGCCGCCGGGGTAGGTCAGCGTCAGCGTGCTGTCGCCGATCCGTGCCTCGGGCGTGGCGCGGAGCTCGTAGCCCCCGCCCGCCATGGTCAGCTCGAGCCCGGCGGGGGCGTGGGTGCTGACCGGCGGTGGCAGAGAGGTGAGGAACCGGGCGGTGGAGCCGCGCGCCAACGCCGCGGATGCCGGTCGGGCCGCGGGCGCCGCTCCCGGACGCTGCCCGCCAGCCGGCGCGAGCACCAGGACCGGCTCCGGCGTGGCGGTCACGCTCAGCCCGCCGCTCGGGCTTTGCAGCGGGACGACCCGCCCGGCGACGTCGATCAGCTCGGCGTCGCCCGCGCCACAGGCCAGTGCCGCCGGCACCGGCTCCGGGCCGTCGGTCCACAGCACGAACGCCCGCCGCCCGCCGCGCTCGAAGGTGAACCGCCACAGCCCGCCGGGCTGCGTCTCGCGCTCCACGATCTTCGCGCCCTCGAGTGCCTGCGCCAGCCGCCAGTAGGCGGCCGCGCCGGGCCGGGGCGACTCGTCCTGGTTGCTCACCAGCCCGCAGTAGTCGAACGGCACATTGGCGTTCGGCCAGCGCAGGACGAACCAGTAGATCTGTGCCAGCCCGCCCGCGATGCCCACGGCGTAGCGCTTGTAGACGTGCCCGGCGGTCTCGCGCTCGCCCGGGTCCGAGCCCAGGAGGGCGGTCACCTCGGTGCAGATCAGCGGCTTGTCCACGCCGTGCTTGCGCATGTCGCCGCGGATTTTGGCGATCAGCGCATCCATCTGCGGCACCGGCACGTAGAGGTGGATGTCGATGGCGTCGCACCAGTTGCCCGCGCCGAGCGCGAGCACCTTCTCCACCATCTCCGGATCCACGTCCAGCCCGGTGATCCCCGCCATCACCACATGGCACGCCGGGTCGGCACGCTTGGCCGCCTCGTAGCCGGCCTTCAGCACCGCCACATAGCGCTCGGGCATGCCCTGCTGGTAGAGCGGCGGCTCGTTGCCGAGCTGCCACCAGCACACCAGCTCCTTGTGCCGCCGCACCGATTCCTCGACGTAGGCGGCGTACTCGGCCATGGACATGTCGCCGTGCAGCGCCTGGTCCGCCGCGTTGACCAGCGCCACGTAGGTGACACCGTAGCGTTTGGGCAGCTCCATCTCGGGCAGGTTCCAGCTCCAGTTGGGCCGCTGCCAGCGGGCGCCGACCCAGCGCTGGAAGTAGGCATAGCCATCCAGGATAGCGAAGGGCGAGTTGGTGGGCAGCGTGAAGTCGGTGGGGCGGGGCAGCACCAGCAGTCCGCACGCGGCGGTGCCCGGGCGGTAGCCCTCGGTCTCGGCGGTCACCTCGGCGCGGCACCACTCGCCGGTCGGCAGCCGGCCGGCCGGCACCGTCAGCTCGGCCTGCCGCGGCTGGTTGGCACCCCACGTCGCAGTGCTCTCCACGGTCGCCACTCGGTTTCCGGCGGAGTCGGTGACCACGGCGCGAAACGCCACCGGGCCGGTCAGCGCGCCGGACTGGCTGAGCGTGGCCTGGAGCACGATCGGCTCGCCGGGATCGTGAAACGTGCGGTCCGAGCGGAGCGACACGCCGAGCGCCGGGGCGCCGCCGCCGGCCGCCTCGCCGCCGGCGGCCAGCATCACGTCGCCGATGGCGCAGCGGCCGACCGCCGTCATCCGGAAGTGCGCGGTGAGCCGTGCCGAGACTGTAGCCGGCGGGGCGGTGAGGGCGGCTTCCCGGTAGACGGGAAGCGGCGTCCGGCCGTTGGCCCACGGCCCGCCGGAGGCGCCGAGCACGTGCCCCTGCGCGTCGAGCCACTCGACATCCACGGCGGCGGAGAAGCTCGGGTCGGGCAGCGCCCGCATGTTGGGCAGGAACCACGCGGAGAGGGTGTAGCGGCCCGGCTGGAGACCCGTGACCAGGACGGTCGCGCGCGGCTGCTCGGCGTCGCGTTCGCGCTGGAGCAGCACAGCCGGCCGCCCGCCGCGGCCCGCGGCAAGGGTGGCGCCGTCGAGCTGCCAGTCGCTGGTCAAGAGGTTCGGGGTCGAAGGAAGCGGGGTCGGCACGCCAATCTGCCAGCCCAGTGCCGCGGTCGCGACGAGCAGCAGCGCGAGGCTGCCGCCCGCTCGCGTTCTGACTCCCTCCCCTGCGACAGCGGGGGAGGGCCGGGGTGGGGGTCTCCGGCCGGGGCGGCGGCGCGGCGGGCCCCCCCTCCCGGCCTCCCCCCGCTGCGCAGGGGGAGGGGCCGGACAGGGGGGCGTGCGATTGCCTGCGGCCACGTTCGTCACCCTTTCCCCAGCGCCAGCGGCGCCAGCGACACGTCGTCCACCCAGGCCGTGCCGATGGTGTCCTGCAGGTTCCAGAAGACCACCACGCTGGCCGTGTCCGGGCTGACCTCGAACTCCTGACGCACCGCCACCCAGCCGTCGGTGCGCCCGCTGACGGCGCAGAGGTCGCTGGCGTGGTCGGCGCCGGCCCAGCCGAACGGCTGTCCGTGCTGGTTGAACCGCAGGACCCGCGCGAAGACGTAGCCGACCAGCCCGTCCGCTTTCACCCGCGCGGTGAGTCGGTAGCGCCGCCGGGGGTCGATTGGCACCTGCTGGTGGAGGTAGGCGCCGTGGAACTCCACGCCGGTCAGCTTCGCGCAGCCCTTGCTCCGCCCGGTGGGGTCGGCCGACCAGGCGATGTCGGCGCCATGCCGCTGCACGCCCCAACCGTTGAGGTTCTCCTCCAGCCCGCCGTTGGTCAGCAGCTCGGCGGGCAGGTTGGCGTCGTCGAACCGGATCCCGGCGTAGTCCTCGTCCCGGAGCGTCTGGAACCCGCCCACGGGCACCTCCACGCCGGCGGCGGCGATGGAGACATCGTCGTACCAGACGGTGCCGGGGCCGAGGATGCAGAGGTAGAGGTAGAGCCGGTTGGTAGTGCCGGGGAGGCGGCGGATGGGGACTTCGTAACGGGTCCAGTCCGAGTCGGCGGGGAGGAGCAGCTCGGCGCGGTCGGCGGCGAGGCCGGCCCAGCCCAGCGGCTGGCTCCGGTCGCCCTCGGCGTGATGGGCCAGGGCCTTCACCGAGGCGGTGCCCTTGACGCCGGCGGTGCGGGCGAAGAAGCGGAGCACGTAGCTGCCGGTCTCGGCCACCTCTGCGGGGCAGGTGAGATTGTTGAGCCACAGCTCGTGCTCGGGCTCGCCGGTGAGGCGGAGCGCGGCGCGGCCCTCGCGCTTCTCGGCGGCGTCGTAGACGGCGAGGGGTGAGCCGCCGGTGGTCCAGTGGTTGTCGCGCCAGCCGTTGTGGTCGTCGTTGTCGGCGTTCCAGAAGAGCAGCACGCCGTCGGGCAGCCGGCCGGCGCCCAGCGCGGTGACGAGCAGGAGCAGTGGAACCATGCGCCTGCGTTCCCCGCCCAGCCGGCCGGTCCTCTGTGAGGCCCTTGCCGGCACCCCCTCCTTGCCAAGGAGGGGGCAGGGGGAGGTCCAGCCCATTCCGCCGCGGATCAGTATGGACCTCACCCCAGCCCTCTCCTTGGCAAGGAGAGGGAGTCGGAGCCTGCCGGCGGCGCATTGACAACCCTTCGGACCCGCCTCACGATGAACCGCGATCGACGTGCCGAGGGAGCACCGCATGTTGACGTCCGAGCAAGTCGCGTTCTACCAAGAGAACGGCTACCTTCACATCCCCCAGGTCT
>JACPDV010000637.1 GCA_016183835.1 Armatimonadota bacterium | reverse complement strand
CCGAGGCGCTGCACGCGGCGCACCGGGCGTGGTGGGCCTCATTCTGGCCGGCCAGCTACGTGGGGCTCGACGACGCGCTCCTGGAGCAGTTGTGGTACGTCAGCCTCTACAACCTGGCGTCCACGCTGCGCGGCACGCCGGTGCCGGGCCTGTGCGGCCTGTGGTATGGGCCGATGGACACCCCGTCGCAGATCCTGCCCTGGCTGGGCTCCTACACCAACGACTACAACGCCCAGCTCCCGGTCATGCCGGTGTTCCGCGCCAACCACCCGGAGCTGGCGGACGGCGCGTTCCGGACGCTCCTCCAGCAGCTCCCCGGCGCCCGGCGGAATGCGCGCAAGACCTTCCGGCTGCCCGGGGCCTACTACCCGCTGGCGGCTGACCCCACGGGCGACGACGTGACCAACGGGCCGTACCGTCTCTGCCAGGGCAGCGGGCCGTACTGGGGCGTGTTGCTGTGGTGGGGGTACCTTTACACACTGGACCAGGAGTGGCTGGCGGAGGTGGCCTGGCCCGTGCTCCGCGAGGTCGCCGAGTTCTTCGTCCACTACCTGGTGTGGCACCCCGCAGAGGACCTCTACCACCTCGAGATCAGCCAGAACCCCGAGCTGATGTACGTCCGCTACCCCGATCCGTGCGACACCCTGGCGCTGCTCAAGGTCACCCTCGCCGCGGCGGCGGAGGCGGCCGGGATCCTGGGCGGTGACGACGACCTGGCCGAGCGCTGCCGGCACGTGTTGGCGCACTACCCGCCCTACGCACGGCATGGCGCCGAGATGTCGCCACTCCGCGGGCTGCCGCCCAACCACATGAACCACCTGCGCACGTTGGCGGCGCTGTTCCCCTGCGGCGAGTTCGACCCGGAGGTCGCGCCGGAGTGGCTCGACACCTGCCTCTTCGAGCTGGCGAAGATGGACTTCTGGAGCAGCAACTACGGCTGCAACGAGGGCCGGGTGATGCCCTGGACCGGGCTGGCCTACCATCTCGGCGTGGCCGCCTGTCGCGCAGAGCAGCGGGAGCCGGCCTGGCAGTGCCTGGAGCACCTGCTCAAGGGCAACGTCAAGCCCAACGGGCTGATCTCGCACAACGGCGCCGTGCTGGCCGACAGCCGCCGGTCGGAGGCCAACCTCCAGCACATACCCGACGCCGAGCTGAACCACGACCTGGACCCCGAGCCGCTGCGGGCCGTGGAGATCATGAGCGGCCGGCTGATGGAGTGCACCACCGAGGCGCTGGACTGCCGGGACACGATGTTCCCCGCCCTGGAGGGCCCCGCCTGCTACCTGCTGCTGATTGGCGAGATGCTGCTCCAGGGCCAGAACGGCGTGGTCCGCGTGTTCCCCGCCCTGCCCGACGGCCGCAACGCTACCTTCGTCGACCTGCGCGTTGAGGGTCCGCTGCTCGTCTCGGCACAGCGCCGAGGCGGGATGGTGACCTTCGTCCGTTTGCAGGCCCTGGCGGACGTCGAGCTCCTGCTGCGCAGCCCGTGGCGCCAGGCGCGGACCTGGCGGGTGACCGGCGGCCAACCGTCCGAGATCGACCACGGCCGGTACCTGCCCGTGCAACTGGCGACCGGCGAGGAGCTGGTGTACGCCCCGGTGCGTGAGAACCTCGAGTGGCGGGCGCTGGTCGTGCCGCGTTGCGGAGAGACAGCTCGTGCCCGACAGATGACCTTCGCCGACGGCATGATGGTCTGGCTCGGAAAAGCCGAGGCGGACGAACACTACCGCGCGCTGCGGCATGCACGGGATGGAGCGGCATGAACATGGCATCGCGGGTCCTGCGCGTGCTCGGGCTCGTGGCGTGGTGGGCCGCCGGCGCCGGGCCGGCGGCGGGAGGGAGTGCTCCGATGAACTGGCAGATCGGCCTGGCGCGGCGGGTGATCACCCCGACCACCGGCGTGTGGCTGGCGGGCTACGGCACCGAGCGCGCGCCGGAAGGCAAGATTCACGACCTGTGGGCGAAGATCCTCGTCCTCCGCGCCCCGGACGGCAGGACGGCGGTGCTGGCCACCACCGACCACATGGGGATGTCGAAGACCATCTACGAGCGGCTGTACTCCAGGATGTACGAACGCTTCGGCCTGGCCCGCGCCGACTTCATGCTGACCTTCTCGCACAACCACTGCGGCCCGTGCCTGGAGGACGACCTCGTGGACTACTACCCCGCCGACGACGAGCAACGGCGGCTGGTGGCCGAGTACACGCACTGGATGGAGGGCGAGATCGAAGCCGCGGTGGCGGAGGCGCTGGACCGACTGCAGCCGGCGCGGCTGGAGATGGGCGAGGGTGAGTGCGGCTTTGCCGTCAACCGCCGGGAGAACCGCGAGGAGGACGTCGCCGCCGGCAAGCCGCTGCGCGGCGTGGTGGACCACTACGTGCCGGTGCTCGCGGTGCGCGGCGCGGACGACCAGCTCCTGGCGGTGCTCTTCGGCTACGCCTGCCATCCCACCACGCTCAGCTTCAACCAGTGGTGCGGCGACTACCCGGGCTTCGCCCAGGTCGACCTGGAGGCCCAGCTCCCTGGCACCACGGCGATGTTCTTCAACGCCTGCGGCGGCGACCAGAACCCCATCCCGCGGCGCAAGCTCGAGCTCTGCGAGAAGTACGGCCGGATGCTGGCCGAGTCGGTCGCCGCGGTGCTCGCCCGCCCGCTCCGCCCGGTTGGCGGTGGCCTGAAGAGCGCCTTCGAGTTCGTGAACCTCGACTACGACCAGCTCGTCACCCGCGAAACGCTCTTGCCGGTGGCGGAGGGCGCAAGCGCTCTACACGCCCGCTGGGCGAAGCGCATGCTGGCGCAGCTCGAGGCCGGAGTCGTGTTCCCCACCTCCTACCCCTACCCGGTGCAGGCGTGGCGGCTCGGCGGGGAGCTGCTGTTCATCGGCATCGGTGGCGAGGCGGTGGTGGACTACTCGCTGCGCTTCAAGCGTGAGTTCGGCCCGGGGACTTGGGTCTGTGGCTACGCGAACGACATGGCCGCCTACATGCCCTCCCGCCGGGTGTGGGAGGAGGGCGGCTACGAAGGCGGCCCGCACTTGGACGAATACGGCCGGCCGGCCTGGCGCTGGGCGGGCGACGTGGAAGACCGCATCGCGGCGACGGTGCAGCGAGTGGGGGCGACCGTGAGGACGCGGTAACCGGAATACTCAACACAGAGGCACAGAGAGCACAGAGGGTATGCCGGAATGGATCTTGGTCCGACTCTGTGTCTCTGCGTCTCTGTGTTGAGCACTCCGGTTCCGGTCAGCCCTCCATCGGCCACAGCCGGTACAGCAGCACCGTCAGGTCGCCGGCGAAGCCGGTCCCGCCGGTGAGCGTCACCGCGTTGTCGCCCGGCTGCAGCGCGAAGTCTCCGGCGGGGATCGCCAGCTTGCGGCCCGGCTGCATGCCGCCCGGCCAGAGCGTCGCCCCTTGCGGTCCCTCGGCGGTGAGCGCCTGCCTCTGCCCCAGCGCCGCCGGCAGCGCGATGCGGCGGCCGTTGAGGGTCACGGCCAGGTCGTCCATCGGGTCGGGGGGCCTCGCCGGCGGCAGGACGCGCACGCTGTCGAACGCCAGCTCGAACTGCGCGCCGGCCTTGAGGTTGTTGAAGTAGAACAGCAGATACTCCACCGCGCCCGGGTCGAAGCCGGCGGCCGGGAGCGGGAAGACCAGGAGCCGCCAGCCCTTGAAGCTGATCTCCGGGAGAAAGTCGGCCGAGCGCCCGGCGCTGTCCCGGAGCTGGACCCGCAGGGTCTCGCCCTGGCCGTCGCCGCGTACCCAGAGCCCCAGGGCCGACGCGCCACGGAGGTCGAGCGGCGTGTCGAACCGCCGCCCGATGCCGCCCCAGCCGCCGCCCTCGCCGCGGTTCTCGGCGCGGTAGACCAGGCCCCGCGGACCGACCGGCAGATCGGCGGTCAAGGGCTCATAGCTCTGCGTCACGTCCTTGCGCACCGGCCCGGTCTCGGTCAGCACTTTGTCGCCGCCGATCACGAACTTCTCGAAGTCATTGCGCCCGCCGCCGCGGTACGCCTCGGGCTGGTCGAAGGCCTCGATCACCCGGCTGGCGGGCGAGGCGTAGTCGCCGGCCGCGACCTGCCGGCGGCCGCGGACGATCTCCACCCCCAGCCACGCCGGCCCCGCGCCGTCGTGCTGGATGGTCCAGGCGTTCTGCTTGCCGTCGAGCAGCTCCACGGCGCGCGGCTCTTCGTACTGCGCTCGATAGAGGGCGAACTTGCCCGGCGCCGGCTCGAAGAGGCGGAAGTCGCGCTGCATCTCGCGCAGCTTGGCCCGCACCGGCTCGCCGTACACCGCGGCGTGACGGGCGCGCTCCCAGCGGCCGAGCATCTCGTACATCGGGCGCGACAGGGTCAGCCGCTCGGTCGCTTCGCGCGAGGTCTCCATCGAGATCGAGCCGTCCAGGCTGAGGGCCTTGGCGCAGACGTACTCCATCTGGTCGGGCCGCACGTCGCTGAACCAGTAGTACCAGCCGATGTCGGCTTTGGTCCAGTTGGCGCCCATGCTCAGGATGCCCGGCCAGCGCTCGTCGAGATAGCCCTTGATGTCGCCGTGCCCGTCGGCGGAAGCGCTGCGCGGCACGAAATGCCACGTCAGGTCGCCGCCCGTGCCCATGCTGGTCTGGTAGAGCACGTGGCGGCCGATGGCGCGCCAGTAGCCGAGGTGCATCTTGTTCAGGTAGTACCAGGTGTCCAGCGGCTCGCGGACGCCGTCGCTGGCGTCGAAGTAGACGAAGTCGAAGGCGCAGGCGTTGAACACGCGCGCGAAGTTCCGGCACACCGCGTCGGCCAGCGGGCTGTCCGGATCGACCAAGAAGAAGCCCCACAGGCTCAAGAGCCCCTTCACCGGCGTGCCGGCGGGATGCGCGACCGCGGGCGTGCCCAGGGCGCCGCGGCGGACCCCGGTGAACCGGAACGGCGGGCCGGCCTCCACGCCGCCGTACTGCACGAGCTCGTCGCCCACGCGCAGGTGGTTGCCGGGGAACGACTGGCTCGGCGCGATGCTGGTCCACGCGTCGGCCGGCGCGGCGAGGGTGAGCTCGCCGGCCTTCTCGTCCACCGCGGCCCCGAGCGGCGGGCAGAGCACGCTGGCCAGTCCGTCGTCGGGCTTCGGCGTGACGTAGGCGTCGTCGGGCGAGATCGATGGGCCGAAGACGTGGACCCCGGCCTCCAGCCCGGCAGCATGGACCCGGCGCACGGCGGCCTTGAGCGTCTCGAGCCCGCCGGGGAAGTTGGTCTCGTTGATGCTGAAGTGCCCGTGCGTGGCAAGCCAGTCGTTCTTGAGGAAGATCAACGTGCCGAAGCCGCCGAGCTTGGCGTACTCGATCATTGTGTCCACGTCCCGGGCCGTGGTGCCGGTGGAGAAGAGGTACGACTTGCGGTTCGACTCCGAGTCGCGCTGCCACTTGCCGCCGATCACGGGGCAGGGGACGCCGTTCTGTCGTTCGGCCTCGATCACCGCGTCTTTGAGCGCCGCCCGCGGCGCCGCGACGAAGGCGAACGCCGCGCCCTTCAAGCCGTGGGCGCGGGTGCAGCCGGCGCGCAGCGTGACCCCGGCGCCGCCGCCCTGCGGCAGGTTGTGGCTGTTCACCGTGGTGCCGAACAGCATGGTTCCGAAGGTGTCGTCGTAGGTGGCGTTCATCGCCCACGCGCGGGTGGCCAGGGCCTTGGCGGGCAGCTCGATCCGGACCTCGTCCACGTCGGCGGGCTCCGCATCGACCACTTCGAAGCGAAGGTGCCGGTTGCGCGGTGTGACCCGCAGGCGGACGCGCACCTCGGGCTCGTAGAACCGGAACGTCAGCACGTCGCCCTCGCGGCTGGCGGCCACGGCGGGCAGGGGCACGCCGTCGCGCACGGCGGTCAGCATCGGCAGCCGCGAGCCGGCGGCGTAATCGGTGCCGCTGGCGATGTCGCGCAGCTCGTTCAGCCGGGCGTCACCGCCGATGGTGAGCCGCGTCACGCGCGTGGCGAAGGTCGCCACCGGCCCGGCCGCGGGGCGGTCGTCGGTGGGCAGCGGCTCGATGGAGACATCGTCCACGTCGACGCTCGCGCCGCCGGCGGTGGAGAGGGCGAGCGCCGAGTGGTCGTAGCCCTCGCCGCCGGGGCTGTACCAGCACACGGCGCGCCGCCAGCGGCCGGGCGAGGTGGCGCCGGCGATGGGCGCCTGGCCGCCGATGCGGTTGGGGAAGTACTCGTAGAAGCTGACGTTGAGCGGCCCGCCGCGGAACCAGACGGTGACGAGGTAGGTCTCGCCGGCCTTCAGCCCCTGGCACACCTGGTAGAGGTGGGTGGAGCCGGCCGGGGAGGTCAGCCGCACGTAGCGCTCGCCGCCGTGCGGTCCGTCGGCGCGCACCTCGAGCCGCCCCGGGTAGGCGTTGTTGAGCGACCAGCCGTCGGGCACGAGGGGTGGGTCGGCGAGGGTCCAACCGGCGACCTTGCCGTCCGCGCCGGGCTTGGCGGTGTAGGTCGCCTCGAAGCCGGGGTTGGTCAGGATCGGCGCCTGCGCCACCGCCATGGCGGCGAGGGTCAGCAAGACCAGCGGCCACAACAGGCTGTTGCCACCCATGGTAGGTCTCCCACGCGGTGCCTGACTCCCCGCCGGGCGCGGGTCAGGTCGGCTGGACGGAGGTTCGACGCCGACGTAATGACGCCTCTCCAGGTGGGTTCAATGGCCGCGCCGGGTCTATCGCCCGCCGACCACGAACCCTGCCCACCAGAACGGCGCGTCGCTCTGCCCGGCGGCGCGGCGCGCGGCGATGAAGGCCCGTTGCGCGGCCGTCATCGCATCCGGCGCCGACTCGCCGGCCGTGAAACGGCGGTAGAAGTCGATCATCAGGTCGCGGGTCTCGGCGTCCGGCACGCGCCACAAGCTCATCACCAGGCTCTCAGCCCCGGCCAACTGAAACGCCCGCCGCAGACCCATCACGCCTTCGCCTTTGTGCACTTCGCCCAGCCCGGTGTCGCAAGCGCTCAGGCAGACCAGTCGGGTGCCCTCCAGGTCCATCCCGCCCACTTCCTCTGCGGTCAGGATGCCGTCCTCGCCATCCGTCTTCGCGCCCTCCAGGCTGTGCGCCGCGCCGGTGAGGAGCAGCACGGAGCGGTGCATCGGGTTGCCGCTCCACGGCGCTGCGGGGGCCGGGCCTTCGCCAGGCGCGAAGACGTAGAGCCCGGCATCCGGGCCGGTATCCGCCTCCACATCGGGCAGGAAGAGCCCGTGCGTGGCAAGATGCAGCACCGCGGGGCGAACGGCCGACTTGATCTTGGCCTCGGTCGCGGCCGAGCCGGCCAGCTCCTCCACCGGCGCGCCGGCTGCGCGGGCGAGGGCAGCGATCTTCTCCCCTTCTTCCTTGCTGCCCGGCAGCGACGAGATCCTCGCGCCTGTCAACGAGGTGCGCTCCGCGTCCTGGATGACCGTCCGCGAGCCTGCGCCGGCGGCGCCTGGGTCACCGCCGAACTCAGGGTTGCTCACCACCACCCAGCGCGGCGTCTCGGCCTGGACCTGCGGCCGCAGCAGGTCGCGGCCGGAGGCGAGGTAGATGAAGGTGTAGCTCTCCGCCAGGAACTTCCCTGTGGGGTCCTGCAGGGCGCCGAAGGCCAGCAGGTTGAGCTGCCCGTCCGGTGACACGTAGATCCGCGTCGCGCCGCCGAGGTGCGGCTCGATCTTGGACCACACCAGGTCGTAGAGGCTGCCGTCGTCCGGCCGCTGGCGAGTGGGCGATAGCCGAGAGCGCATCCGCGCCACGGCGCGGTCGATCGGCTCTGCCGCTCCCAGGTCGAGCATGGTCGGCCGCGGCTCGCTTGGCCGCAGGACGAAGGCGACGTAGCGTGGGGGCCCCAACTGCGGCTCGTTGCGCTTGGCCGTGAAGTTGACAGTCCGGTGATCGACGACCTCCACCAGCACAGAGCCGGGCGGCAAGGCCCGGCACACCTGGTCGCAATCGGCTTCGTCGGCAACTCGCTGGGCCCGCAACACCGCGCTCTTCCCCGCCAGGTTCTTGAGCAGCCTCTCGATTTCGCCATCCAGCTCGTCACGACGCGCGCGGTAGGCCTCGACGGACTGCTGGCCAGGACCGGCGACGACCAGGTGCGAGAGCCCGGCGCGGGCGGCCTGAAGCGCCTTCCACTCGGCGGCCGTGGCCTCATCGCCGACAAGCCGCAAAGCCTGCCGGTCCTCGAGAAGCGCAGAGAGCACGATGCCTTTGCGCCGGAGGGTCCAGTCGCAGGCAGCGCGGACGAAACCGGGCTCCCGGGGACGGAGCGCTGCCAGGCTGAGCACGCCGCGGGAGCCGCGCCACAGCGAGTGCAGGAAGGCCGTTTTCTCGCGATCGGTGAGCGCAGGGAACGACTGGCGCAACTGCCTCTGCTCGAGGAGCATGGCTTTGTCGGACCAAGCGAGCGCCTCGGCGGACCGGTCCATCCGGAGGCAGACCAGCGACAAGTTGCGCCAGGCCATGGCGAGGTCGAGCGACTCCGGTGCCAGGCGTTGTCTGATGGCCGCGGCGCGCAAGTAGTCGCTCTCGGCTGCCGTCAGGTCTCCCTGCTCGGCGGCCACGTTGCCCAGGTTGAGGAGGCAGGATGCGATCGCGAGGGAGTCAGGTGCGAGCCGCTCCCGGATCGCCAGGGCGCGCTTGAGGAATGCCTCTGCCCCCACCAGGTCGCCGCGGTCGAGGGCCACGGCGCCAAGGTCGTTCGTGCAGCTTGCGACGGCAAGCGATCCGGGCGCGAGTTCGGCTATGATGGCCAGCGCGCGTGTGAGGAGGGCTTCCGCCGCCGTCAGGTCGCCGCCCCGGTGGGCGAGGGCCCCAAGTTCGGCGAGGCTGCCCGCGACGTCGGGCGAATCGGGCGCCAGCCGCTGCTGGATCGCCAGCGCACGCTGCATGAGCACGGCCGCTGCGACTAGGTCGCCGCGCGCCGCCGCGACGTTGCCCAGGTCGAGGAGGGTGGCCGCGACCCGTAGGGAATCGGGCGCCCGGCGTTCGAGGATGGCCAGGCCGCGCTGGTAGAACGTGTCGGCCGACGCCAGATCCCCGCGCTGATGGGCGAGATGGCCAAGGTTGAGGAGGCTGTTCGCGACGCCCATGGAGTTGGGCGCGAGGCGGTCCCGAATGGCCAGGGCTCGCTTGAAGGAGGCCTCCGCCGCATCGGGATCGTCGCGATAGGCGGCCAGGTTGCCGAGGTTCTCGAGGATAGCCGCAAGTTGGAGGGAGTCGGGCGCGAGCCGCTCCTGGATGGCCAGGGCGCGTCGGTGGAGCCCCTCCGCCGCGGCCAGGTCGCCGCGGGCGGAGGCGACGTTAGCGAGGCTGCCCAGGCATACCGCCACCGCGGCGGATTCGGGCGCGATCCGCTCGTCAATCGCGAGGGCCGCCTTCCAGGCCTTCTCCGCCCCGTCCAGGTCCTTCTTGGCGTACGCCGCGTGGCCCTCCTCAAGGAGCCGCGCGGCGTCTTCCTTCTCGCCGCCCAGCGCTGGCAGCACCAGCAACAGCCCGACCGCCAAAGCTCCCCACCTCATGACCGGTCTCCCCACAGGCCCCAAGCAGAAGCGGCTGCTCCCCGCCCCGCGCCGTCGGCGGTACCCTTCGCCACCTGGCCCAGCGCTCCTCCATGCCGCTCGGCAAGGTCCTTCACCCTCGTGCCGGCGCCGCCGGTTGACCCGTTCTCCGCCTTGTGTTACCCCATCCCGCGGCGCGCGGGAGCCGTAGCATGACCAGCCGCGAGCGGTTCGTTGCCACCCTCCGAGACGGCACGCTCGGCTGCCCGCCCCGTTTCGAACGCGAGATCCGCGACGACGTGGTGGCCGCCTGGCGGGAGCAGGGCCTCCCCGCCGGCACCGACGTCAACACGCACTTCGGCTTCGACCCCTGGCAGATCGCCGGGCCCTACGGCTCGCCCCTGATCCGCCTCTTCGCCCGGCCCGACCTCCCGCACACACCGCGCTCACCCGGTGACATCCCCAAGTGGGAGGCCAGCTTCACCCTCGCCGACCGCTACGACGACGACTGGGACGCCAAGGTCGCCGCCACCCGCGGGCACGACTGGCCGCTCGGCCTGCACGCCTATCGCGGGCTGTTCCTCTCCTTCGGCGTACACGACGGCCAGTCGCTGCAGGACCACGTCTACTTCCTGATCGACTACCCCGACGCGGTGGCGGCCATGATGGAGCGGCTGGCCGAGTTCACCATCGCCCTGGTGGAGCCCGCGCTCAAGCAGATGGACGTGGACTACCTGTCCCTCAGCGAGCCCATTGCCGGGAGCAATGCGCCGGTGGTCGGCCCGCACACCTTCGCCCGCGCCGTGCTGCCGTTCTACCGTGCGATGGTGGAGATGGGCCGGCGGGCCGGGCTCGAGATCTTCCTCTGGGAGTCGTACGGGCAGGTGGAGGTGCTCTTGCCGGTGGTGCTGGAGGCCGGGTTCAACTGCCTCTGGCTCGGCGAGACGGGCGACGCCGGCACCGACTACGTCCGGCTCCGTGAGCGCTACGGACCGGAGATCGGGCTGCTGGGCGGGATCGACGCGCGGATCCTGTCCGGTTCGAAGCGGGAGATCGAGGCGGAGGTCCGCCGCATCGCCGAGCCGCTCCTCGCCTCCGGTCGCTACATCCCGATGCTCTCCAGCCGCATGCGTCCGGTGCACTCGTTCGAGGGGATTGTGGCGCGGGCGCCCTCGCCCGCGATCCGCTCTGGGAGCTGCCTGGTGGAGAAGCGACGGGCGAGGGCGCCCACCCCACACGGCATCTGGACATAGCCTGTTGCACGCCATCTCGGCAAAGCGGTCCGCAGCGGGGATGGCGTGCAAGAGGGTGTGTCCAAATGCCTCACGCCAACCCATTGTGGCGCGGGCGCCCTCGCCCGCGATCCGCTCTGGGAGCTGCCTGGTGGAGATGCGGCGGGCGAGGGCGCCCGCCCCACACCGGCATTTGAACGCAACCAAGAGCACGCCCTACGGCCGCTAGATGACGGCCCGGCCGGATCTCGCACCAGGCACTACCGGCTCGGCAACGCCGCCTCATCCCGCGCGATCAGCGTCCCCACCCCGCGGTTGGTCATGATCTCGATCAGCAGCCCGTGGGGCACCCGGCCGTCGATGATGTGCACCCGCTCCACCCCCGCCTCCGCCGCCTCGATGCAGCCGAGCACTTTGGGGATCATCCCGCCGCTCACCGCGCCGCTCTCGAGCATCTCCCGCGCCTGCGCCGCCGTGAGGCGCGAGACGAGCGTCGCCGGGTCGTTCGGGTCGGTGCAGATGCCGGGCACGTCGGTCATGAGGATGAACTTGCGCGCTTGCAGCTCCGCCGCCAGCCGGCCGGCGAGCGTGTCGGCATTGATGTTGTAGCTCGTGCCGTCCTCACCCACGCCGATCGAGCTGATCACCGGGATGATGCCGTGGTGCACCAGCAGATCCACCACCGCGGGGTTGATGCGCTCGATTTCGCCCACGTAGCCCAGGTCGATAGGCTCGCCCTCGTAGGTGTCGAGGCGGCGGCAGAGGACCAGCCCGTCGTCCTTCCCCGACAGCCCCACCGCCCGGCCGCCGGCGCGCTGGATGTCGTTCACCAGGCCCTTGTTCACCCGCCCGGCGAGCACCATCTCGGCGGCTTCCATGGTCTCGGCGACGGTCACGCCCAGCCCGCGCACGAACTCGGATGTCTTGCCGAGCCGTTTCAGCAGGCCCGACACCTCCGGCCCGCCGCCGTGCACCAGCACCGGCCGCATCCCCACGTAGCGCAGCAGGACGAGGTCCTGCAGCGCCGCGGCCTTCAACTCCGCGTCCACCATCGCGGCGCCGCCATACTTGACCACCACCAGCGCGTCGTGGAACTCCTGAATGTACGGCAACGCCTCGATCAGGATCTGCGCGCGGGCCATCAACTCGTCCATGCGGCCACTCCGGGCGTCGAGTATAGCATCCGCCGGAGTCCGCGCAGGCGGACTTCGCGTTCGCTAGCGGCGGTTTCCAACCGCTGTCGCGCGCAGGTCGCCCGCCCCGCGCGACGAAACCACCGCCGGGACACCCCGTCATGACCCACCGCCAACGCGCCCTCGCCGCCCTCCGCGGCCAGCCCGTCGACCGTCTCCCCTTCATCGGCCGCATGGAGCTGTGGTTCGACCACGCCAAAGCCCACGACACGCTGCCTCCGCGCTACGCCAACGCCACCCTCTGGGACCTCCAGCGCGACCTCGACATCGGCATCTATGCCCACGTGCCGATGGGCGGCGCGTCCTTCTACCGCTGGCGTCACCGCCGGGTGACCGTCGAGGAGACCCGGCGCGGAGGCGAGCAGGTCCTCGTCTACCACACGCCCCACGGCGTGCTCCGCAGCCGCTTCGTCCTCGCCCAGCCGCTCGGCGGGTCCGAGATCCAGCCGATGCAGGTCGAGTACCCGTTCCGCTCGCCCGCCGACTACGATGCGCTGGCGTTCCTGCTCGACGACCTGGAGCCTGCGGAGACCTTCGACGGGTATCACGCCGCGGTCGGCTCCGTGGGCGAGGACGGCCTGGCCATGCCGCAGACCGGCTACGTGCCGATGCACCGGCTGGCGCACACGTACTTCGGCTACGAGACCTTCTACCTGGAGTTGTACGACCACCCCGCGCAGGTGGAGCGGCTGCACGACATCCTGTGGGCGAAGATGATCGAGGTCGTGAAGCTGGCGGCGCAGAGCCCGGCGGACGCGGTGGCGGTGGGCGGCAACTACGACGAGTCGATGACGCCTCCGCCCTTCTTCGGGCGCTGGTGCGCGCCGTTCCACCACGAGGCGCACGCGATCCTGTCCGCCGCGGGCAAGCCGGTGACCACCCACGGCGACGGCGAGATGCGCAAGCTCCTCACCGGCCTCCGCGACTGCGGCGTGGACGGCGTGGAGGCGGTGACGCCGCAGCCGATGACCAGCATCGATCTGCGCGCCCTGCGCGAGCTGTGGCGCGACCGGGTCACTATCTGGGGCGGGATCGCGAGCATCGTGCTGACGCCCACCTTCAGCGAGGCGGCGTTCGAGGCGCATCTGGACGAGGTGCTGCAGGTGGCGGGCGGCGGCGATCGGTACATCCTCGGCTTCGGCGACAACGTGCCGACCGACGGGATCTGGGAGCGGGTGGAGCGGGTGGCGGGGCGGGCGCGGTAGGGCTAGAACGACTTCGCGCTGTCCAGCAGGATCGTTACCGGGCCGTCGTTGCTCACCTCGACGTTCATCATCGCCTGGAACTCGCCCGTCTCGGTAGGCACGCCAGTCTCGCGAAGCAGCTCCACGAAACGCCCGAACTGCTCCCGGGCCGCCTCCGGCGCCGCCGCACCGGTGAAGCTCGGGCGCCGCCCCCGTCGACAGTCTCCGTAGAGCGTGAACTGGCTCACCGCCAGCACCGACCCGCCCGCCTCGAGCAGGCTGAGGTTGAACTTGCCCTCGGCGTCGTTGAAGATCCGCAGGTTGACCACCTTCTCGGCCATCCACCGCAGGTCCGCCTCCGTGTCACCCTCGCCCACGGCCGCGAAGACGACCAGTCCCGGGCCGATCGCCCCCGCCACCCGCTCGCCCACGCTCACCCTGGCCGCCGTGACCCGCTGCACCACCGCGCGCATCATCCGCCTCCCGCCGTCGGCCTCCCATCATACGCGACGCAGCGGAACCCGAGTTGAGTCGGGCGTGTTGCGGACCTCTGCCGACCGTGGCGCTATAGTGAGTGCCGGCGACCGGCGTGCGGCGGTCAGGGAGCATGCCATGGATGGTTCGGAGCCGGGTGACGGGCAGGGCTTTTCCCGGCGCGATTTCCTCAGGGGCGCGGCCACGGGCGCGGTGGTCTCGAGCCTGGTCGGCCAGGCGTCGGCGGCGGACCCGCCCGCGCCGTCGGCCAGCGCCCCCATCGTCAGCGGGGCGGTGACAGCCCAGCTCATGGTCAACGGGCACCGCCTCCAGGTGGTGGTCGAGCCGCGAACCACGCTGCTCGACGCCCTCAGGGACGGCAAGGCGCCGGACGGCAAGCCCATCGACCTGACCGGCGCGAAGCGCGTCTGCGACCGCGGCGCCTGCGGAAGCTGCACGGTCCTCTTCGACGGCAAGCCGGTCTACGCCTGCAGCGTGCTGGCGCTGGACGCCCTGGGCCACGCGATCACCACGGTCGAGGGCCTGGGCGACGTCGACCGTCTCCACCCGGTGCAGGAGGCCTTCGTGCAGCACGACGCGCTGATGTGCGGTTTCTGCACCCCCGGCTTCGTGGTCGCCGCGGCGGGGCTGCTGAAGGCCAACCCGCACCCGTCCCCGGAGGAGATCCGCCGCGGCCTCGGGGGCAATCTCTGCCGCTGCGGCACCTACTCGCGGATCCTGGAGGCGGTCGCCGAGGCGGCCCGGACCGGGAAGGGAGCCTGACCATGCCAAGCTGGCCCAAGGAGCGGCGCCTCCTCGGCACCCGAGTGACTCGGCTCGAGGCGCCCCTGAAGGTCGCCGGGCGCGCCAAGTACGCTTACGACCAGAACCTGCCCGGCATGCTCCAGACCGCGGTCCTCGGCAGCCCTCACGGGCGCGCGCGGATCACCCGTCTCGACCTGGAGGCGGCCCGGCGGATGCCCGGCGTGAAGGCCGTGTGGACCGGCGGCGGGCCCGGCCGCGAGCTGCGCCACCACGGCGAGATGATCGCCGCCATCGCCGCCGAGACGCTCGACCAGGCCCGCGACGCGGTGCGCAAGATCGACATCGCCTACGAGGTGCTGCCGGCCGTGGTCACCGAGGAGGACTCGATGGCCCCGAACGCCCCGCAGCTTGTGCGCGAGGGGAACGTCAACGTCCGCAACAACGAGGGCCGGGGCGACGTCCCGCAGGGCTTTGCCGCCGCCAAGGCGGTCTTCGAGGGCACCTTCCGCTGCCGCGTGGTGACCCACTGCTGCCTCGAGCCGCACGGCGCCGTGGCGCAGTGGGACGGCGACCGGATCACCGTCTGGGCCACCACGCAGGGCATCCACGACGTGAAGGACGGCATCGCCAACGTCTTCAAGGTCTCGCCGGCCAACATCGAGGTGATCTGCGAGCACATGGGCGGCGGGTTCGGGAGCAAGTTCGGCCTGGAGCATGAGGCGGTGGTGGCGGCCAGCCTGGCCAGGGACGCGGGCCGGCCGGTGAAGCTGATGCTCGAGCGCGAGAACGAGCAGACCACCGCCGGGTGCCGGCCGTCGGCCGTGGCCACCATCAAGATCGCCGCCGATGAGTCGGGGCGGCTGACGGCCTTCGACGCCACCACCTACGGCACCGGCGGGATCGGCGGCGGCGCCGGCTTCGGGTTGCCGTTCATGTACCGTGTGCCCGCCTTCGGGCGGAAGCACTCCGACGTGCGGATCAACGCCGGCTCGGCGCGCGCGATGCGGGCGCCCGGGCACCCCGAGTCGTCGTTCCTGATGGAGTCGGCGATGGAGGGGCTGGCGGTCAAGCTCGGCTTGGACCCGCTCGACTTGCGGCGGCGCAATCTCCCGGCCGACTCGCTGTGGCAGAAACAGCTCACCCTCGGGGCGGAGCGCATCGGCTGGCCGGAGCGGCTCCCCACCGGCTCGCAGACGGGCCGGCTGCGGGTCGGCTACGGCTGCGCGGTCACCGGCTGGTGGGGCGGCGGCCACGACTCGAACGCCCGCGTCGCGATCCACAACGACGGGCAGGTCGAGGTCTGGTGCGGCACGCAGGACCTGGGCACCGGCACCCGCACGGCGCTGGCGGTGGTGGCGGCCGAGACCTTCGGGCTACAGCCGCACGACGTGCTGATCCACGTGGGCCGCGCCAGCTACCCGCCCTCGGGCTCGAGCGGCGGCAGCAGCACCATCGGCGGTGTCGCGCCGGCCGTGCGGACCGTGTCCGAGACGGTCCTGGGCCAGCTCTTCGAGCGGCTCGCCCCGGCGCTCGACGCCGCGCCGGCCGATCTCGAGGTGGCGCCCGGCGTGGTGCGGGTGAAGGGGAAGCCGGACCAGAGCTTGTCGTGGAAAGACGCCTGCGCGCGGCTCGGGGCGCAGGGCCTTAGCGCCGAAGGCGCCAAAGACAAGAGCCTGGCCGGCGGCGGCTGCAACGGCGCGCAGTTCGCCAAGGTGGAGGTCGACGTCGAGACCGGCATCGTCCGCGTCCGCAAAATGGTGGCTCTGCAGGACTGCGGCCTGATCGTCAACCTGCTCACCGCCGAGAGCCAGGTCTACGGCGGCGTGGTGCTGGGCATCGGCTACGCCCTCTACGAGGAGCGCGTGCTCGACCGTGACTCGGGGCGCATGCTCAACCCGAACCTGGAGTTCTATAAGCTCGCCGGGCCGGGCGACATGCCCGAGATCGAGGTCATCATGCAGGACTTGCCGGAACGGCAGGTGATCGGCCTCGGCGAGCCGCCCACCATCCCCACGGCGTCCGCCATCGCCGGCGCCGTCCACAACGCCCTCGGCGTGCTCGTCCCCTCGCTCCCGCTCACGCCGGCCAACGTCTTGGCCGCCCTGGGCGAGGTCTAGGATAGGCTGATGAACGCTTTCGAGCTGGCTCGCCCGAAGTCCGCCGCCGAGGCCGTGCAACTGCTCACCGGCGAGGGCCGGCAGCACATGGCCCTGGCCGGCGGACAGGACATCCTCGCCCTGATGAAGGACGAGGTGCTCCAGCCGGTCCGGCTGGTCAACCTGAAGAGCCTGCCGGGCCTCAACCGCATCGAGGTGGACCGGCAGGGGCGGCTGAACCTCGGCGCCCTGGTCACCCTCGCCCAGCTCGAGGCCGCTGAACCGGTGCGCAAGGCCTGGTCCGCCCTGGCCGAGGCGGCCGCGGAGGCGGGCACGCCGCAGATCCGGAACCTGGGCACCGTGGGCGGCAACCTGTGCCAGAAGCCGCGCTGCTGGTACTACCGCGCGGCCCCGCTCCACTGCGCCCGAAAGGGCGGCGACGCCTGCCTGGCCACCACCGGCGACAACCGCTATCACAGCATCTTCGCCTTCGGCGGCTGCGTGGCCCCCAGCTACTCCGCCCTGGCCACGCCGCTCACGGCCTACCAGGCGGCCGTGGAGGTGCAGGGCCCCGGCGGCACCCGCCAGGTCAAGCTGGCCGACCTCTACCGGTCGCTCGAGCAGGACCCGACCGCCGACACGGTGCTCAAGCCAAACGAGATCATCACCCGCGTGGTGGTGCCGCCGGCGCGGGGCCTTCGCGTGGCGCATCGTGAGGTCCGGCAGATGGCGTCCCACGACTGGCCGCTCGCGATGGCCACCGTGGCGCTCGACACGAACGGGGGCACGGTGCGACAGGCCCGGGTGGTGCTCGGCGCGGTGGCGCCGATCCCCTGGATCTCCGCTCCGGCCGCGGCGGCGCTGAAGGGCAAGCCGGTGACCGGGGAGACCGCGCGCCAGGCCGCCGAGGCGGCGCTCAAGGAAGCCACGCCGTTGAGCGAGAACGGCTACAAGGTCCGGCTCACGGCCAACCTGCTGCGCCGAACCATCCTGGCCGCGGCGGGCGTGGGAGAGGGCTGATGAGCAACGAGACTCCGGAACGGTGCCGCCACTATCGTGAGAAGGCCTCCCACCGGCCGCTGACGGCGGAGGAAGAGGCGGTGCGGCAGCCGGCCCACTGCTGGTGTGTGCTCACCCAGCGCGAGTTCGGTCCGGACGACGGCCTGGTGGGCCGGCGCTACTGCGACCAGGCCGAACGGAGCTGCTTCAACCGGCTGTGAGAGGGCCGCAGTCGCGCCGATGGTGGCGGATCCGGCCCCCTCTCCCGGTGGGAGAGGGGGCCGGAGGGGCACCTCGTGACGCAGATGCACCCCCTCCGCATCCGCCCCGCCCCGGCAGGAGACCCGCCCGCCGACCCGAACGGGTTGGTGGCCGAGGGGTCGCAGGCGCTCGTGATCGATGTCGGCTTCGACCCCGACAGCATCGACCGCGCCGCCCGTGAGCGCGGCTGGCAGGTGGCCGCCATCGTCTCCACGCACGGCCATTTCGACCACATCGCCGCCAACGCCGCCGCCCGCGAGCTGTGGGGCGCGCCGCTCTACATGCACGCGGCCAGCGTGCCTATCGCGACCAGCGCCTCGGTCCATGCGCAGTGGTTCGGCGTGGAATGCCCCGACAGCCCGCCGCCCGACCACACCCTCCAGCACGGCGACCGGCTCGTGGTGGGCAGGCTCGAGTTCGAGGTCCGCGACACCTCGGGCCACTGCCCGGGCAGCATCAGCCTCTACACGCCCGGCCACGTGTTCGTCGGCGACGCGCTCTTCGCCGGCAGCATCGGCCGCGTCGACTTGCCGCACAGCGACGAGAAGCAGCTCCTCACCAACCTCCGCGAGCAGCTCATGACGCTCCCCGACGAGACGGTGGTCTACCCCGGCCATGGCCCCACCACCACCATCGGCGAGGAGCGGCGGCACAACCCGTTCCTTCGCGCCTACGGGTCGTCCCGATGAGGCGCTGCACGCCGGCGTGTTCGGTCGATCTGCAGGGCCGCGCGGTGCGGACCCACGGCGGCGAGGTGACCCTCAGCCTCAGACCCGGCGACGACGGCATCGTGTTCGTCCGCCGCGACACCGGTCAGCGCTACCCGGCCGACCTGGCGCACCACGTGCCCGTGCCCAACTGCACCGCGCTGGGAGCCGACGGGCGCGCCGAGGTGTACTTCGTGGAGCACGTCCTGGCGGCGCTGATGGGGCTGGGCTTCAGCGATTGCGAGGTGGTCCTCGACGGGCCCGAGGTGCCGCTCTTCGACGGCAGCGCGCTGCCGCTCGTGGAGGCGCTCGGAGAGGCGGGGCGGGCCGAGCTGCCGGGCGAGGTCGCGCCCATCACCCTCGACCGGCCGATCTGGCTGGCGAACAAGGGCCGCTGCCTGGGCGCGGTGCCGGCGGAAGAGTGGTCCATCGACTACTCGTTCGAGCACCCTCACCCGCTCACGCCGTGGGACCACGTGCACCTGGATGCGCGCACCGAGTTCGCCACCGGGATCGCGCCGGCCCGCACCTTCGCCACCTCCGGCGAGATCCAGGCGCTGATGGATCAGGGGCTGATCCAGGGCGGCGATGACTCGATGATCGTGGTGGTCTACGACGACCACCTCTCCTCGCCCTTCCGCCTGCCGCACGAGCTGGCGACGCACAAGGCGCTGGACCTCTTCGGCGACCTGGCGCTCCTCGGCTGCCCGCTCCAAGCGCGGCTCGTGGCGTATCGAACCGGCCACGCCGACAACCATGCCCTTGCACAGCGGATCGCCGTAGGGCGTGCTATCTGCACGCCATCCGTGCCG
>JACPDV010000117.1 GCA_016183835.1 Armatimonadota bacterium | reverse complement strand
TCCTGGCCCCGGAGCGGCGGCTACGCGGGCGCAGGGCGCGGCGCGGGCGCGGTGCCTTCGGGGCGTCGCTCGCGCTCGCCACCGTAGTCGACGAGGCGGCCAGCCAGGCGAGCCTGGAGGGACGTGTAGTACTCAAGAATGCGCGCCGGGTCGTTGCCATGCTCCGCCGATATCTCGCGCCGGACGCGCCGGATCTCATCGATGACCGGATCGGGACCCATGTCGTTACACCTCGTCCAGCAACTCCAACGGCGTCACCAGCGACGGCACACCCAATCCAAGTATGCCATGAACGCGCTGAATGTGTGGGAACTTCCTCGCGTTGGCCAGATGCCTGCAATTCCAAGTGACCAGACAGTCGCAGCGGTGGAACGCCGCCAGCGCCAGGTGCAGCGCATCGCCGTGCGGGTCGGCCGGCATGGCGCCGTGCCGGATGTAGACCTCAACGATTTCCAGCACCGGCGCCGTGACCACCAGCACGGGAAGGGCGCCCAGCAACGACAGGGCGTCGGCTTGCCCCGGGAAGCGTCCGCGCTCCAACTCGTCGATCACCGGCGCACCCGTCACGAGCTCATCCACGCCGAACGCTGCAGTCCACCATCTGCGCGTCCAGTTCCGGCGGGCGACCATCTCCGGCTCCAAGCGCACCTCGTGGTAGAAACTCGGGATGGTCGTCTCGACATAGATGCGCGACATGGTTCGTCGTCTCGCGGGCCGGGTCGCCGACTTGCTGCCGCGTACAGCCGGCCGCCCTGCTTGCCGCCGTCCCGCCTACCAGCCTACTCGTGCCCGCCAGCCTCGTCAAGGTGGACAGCCGAGGGTCGCGTAACCTTGAGCCCCTACGTGCCCGACCGGCTCCACCTCACCGCCCGCCGACCACGAACCCCGCCCACCAGAACGGCGCATCGCTCAGCTTGGCGGCGCGGCGCTCGGCAAGTATGGCCCTTTGAGCCGCCGTCATGGCGTCCGGCGCCGATTCGCCGGCGGTGAAGCGGCGGTAGAAGTCGATCATCAGGTCCCGGGTCTCGGCGTCGGGCACGCGCCACAAGCTCATCACCAGGCTCTCCGCCCCGGCCATCTGAAAGGCGCGGCGGAGGCCCACCACCCCCTCGCCCTGCTTCACTTCGCCGAGACCCGTCTCGCAGGCGCTCAGACAGACCAGCCGGGTACCCTCCAGGTCCATGCCGACCACTTCCTCCGCGGTCAGGATTCCATCCTCGCCATCCGTCTTCTCGCCCTTCAGGCTGCGGGCGGCCCCGGCCAGGAGCAGCATCGAGCGCTGCATCGGGTTGCCGCTAAGCGTCGCGCCGCGGCGCGGCTCGCCCCGGTAGGGCACGAAGACGAAACGCCCGCCGTCGGGTCCGCTGCTGAAGTCGGCATCGGGCAGGAACAGGCCGTGCGTGGCGAGGTGAACCACCGCGGGCCGGGCCACCGCCTTGACCGCCGCCTCCGTGGCGGCCGCGCCGGACAGCTCCTGCACCGCAGCTCCGGCGCCGCGCGCGAGCGCGGCCACCTGCCCACCCTCGGCCTTCGTCCCGGGCAGATCGGTGACCGACAGGCCGGTCAGGGCGGCCCGGTCGGCCCCTTGGATCACGGCCCTCTGCCCGCTCCCGGCCCCGCCCGGCTCCCCGCCGAACTTCGGATTGCTCACCACAACCCACTGGCCGGCCCTCGACGGCGTGGCCGGGCGCAGCAGGTCGCGGCCGGACGGGAGGTACACGAAGGTGTACCTCTCCGCCAGGTACTTGCGGCTCGGGTCCTGCAGGGCGCCACAGGCGAGCAGGTTGAGCTGGCCGTCCGGCGCGAAGTAGATGCGCTTCGCGCCGCCGAGTTGAGTCTCGATTCTGGACCAGACGAGGTCGTAGAGCCGCCCGTCGTCCGGCTGCGAGCGCATGGGGCCCTGACGGGCGCGCAGGCGCCCGACCGCGCGGTCGATGGGTTCGGCCTCGCCCAGATCGATCATCACCGGCTGCGGCTCGCCTGACCGCAAGATGAAGGCCACATACCGGGGCGGATCTGTCCGCGGCTCGTTTTCGGTTGCCTTGAAGCGGGTCGGCTGATAGGTGGCCAGCTCGACCAGTGCCGCTACCGCGGGGAGGGCACGGCTCACCTTCTCGCAGTCCGCCTCGTCCGTGACCTGCTGTGCCCGGACCGCGGCGCTTTTCTCGGCCAGGCCCTTGAGCAGCTTCTCGCTCTGCGCGGCCAGCTCGTCGCAGCGCGCGCGGTAGGCCTCGATCGGCTGTGCGCCCGGTCCGGCGACGAGCAGGTGGGACAGCCCGGCGCGGGCGGCCTGAAGCGCCCGCCAGTCGGCGGCGGTGGCTTCGTCGCCGAGGAGCCGCAAGGCCTGCCGCTCCTCGAGCAGGGCGGAGAGGAGTACGCCCTTGCGCCGGAGGGTCCAGTCGCAGGCGGTGCGGACGAAGCGTGGGTCCTCCGGCCGCAGCGCCGCCAGGCTGAGCAGGAAGTGCGGACCGCGGCACATCAGCTCCAGGAAGCACCCCTTCTCGCGCTCGCTGAGGACGGCGAAGTTGCGCCGCAACTGCTTCTGCTCGATGTCCATCGCCTGGCTGACGCAGTCGAGGGCGTCGTCCAGAGCATCGGCGGCGGCGCGGTCGAGCGCCAGGTTGTTGAGGCTCGCGACGACGTCCAGGGAGTCCGGCGCCAGGTGCCGCCGGAGGTCCAGGGCGCGGCGTTGGAACGCCTCCGCCGCGGCCCACTCGCCCCGGTGCGAGGCACAGAGGCCCAGATTGGTCAGGCTGGCGGCCACGTCCAGGGTGTCGGGCGCCAGCTTCTCCTGGATCGCCAAGGCGCGCTGATTGAGCTCCGCGGCCGCCGCCATGTCGCCCCGCTCCCTCGCGACCTCGCCCATGTTGTTGAGGCAGAGAGCGACCTGGAGGCTGTCGGGTGCGAGGCGCTGAAGGGCTGCCAAGGCGCGCTTGAAGTGGGTGTCCGCCGCGGCGAAGTCGCCGCGGTCCAGCGCGACCAGCCCCAGGTTGGCGAGAGCGGCAGCCACGGTGAGGGAATCGGGCGCGAGCCGTTCACGGATGGCCAACGCCTGCTGGTAGAACGCATCCGCGGCGTTCAGGTCGCCACGGCTGTAGGCGGTCGAGCCCAGGTTGCAGAGGGCGTCCGCGACGTCCAGGGAGTCCGGTGCCACTCGTTGACGAAGGGCCAGTACGCGCTTGAAGATCGCCTCTGCCGAGGCCACGTCGCCGCGAGCTACCGTGAGGGTGCCGAGGTTGTTGAGGTTGTCGGCAACCTGCGGGGAGTCGGGCGCCAGCCGCTCGAGGATGGCCAGGGCGCGGTGGTGGCGAGCCTCCGCCTCGGCCAGGTCGCCCCGGTCAGCGGCGACAAGGCCCAGGTTGTTCAGGCTGTCCGCCACCTCGGGAGAACCGGGCACCAGCCGCTCGCGAATGGCCAGAGACCTGCCGAAGAGCGCCGCCGCGGCGGCAAGGTCACCGCGACTGTAGTAGACGGCTCCCAGGTTGTTGTGGCTGTTGGCGACGAGCAGGGAGTCAGGGTCCAGCCGCTCATGGATGGCGAGGGTGCGCCGGAAGTAAGTTTCCGCTCGCGCCAGGTCGCCGCGCTCCGCCGCAAGTTTGCCCAGGCCGCCAAGGCACTGCGCTACGTCGAGGGAGTCCGGCTGGCGCCGCTCGTAGATGGCCAGGGCGCGCTTGAGAAGTCCCTCCGCGGCCGCGAGGTCGCCGCGGTCCACGGCGACGTTGCCCAGGCTGCCCAAGCACGCCGCCACGGGGCCGGAATCGGGCGCGATGCGCTCGCAGATGGCCAGGGCCGCCTTCCACGCCGTCTCGGCGCCGTCCAGGTCGCCCTTCTCGTAGGCCGCCGCGCCCTCCTCGAACAGCCGCTCAGCGTCTTGCTGCTCCCCGCCCGGCGCCGGCAGCACCAGCACCAGCCCGACCAGCATCGTCCCCCACCGCATCCACGTCTCCCCGCGCCGCCCGCCTGGCGCTGGCTGCGGACCCCCGGTGGTCTACGTCTCCGCGCGCGGCAGATCGTCACGTCCGCCTGACCCCGTGCGGCCACCCCCGTGGTTCGTCAACCCGGCGGCTACTCCTCCACGCACAGCATTGGCCGGTGGCTGTCCCTACACCCGGCGCCCGCCCACCCGTGCCGCCCTCACATGCCCCACCAGCTCCACCATCATCTCCACCCGCCCGAACGGCGTCACCAGGTAGATCCCCGGCGCGCCCGCCTTTAGCGCCGCGTCGATCTGCTCGCGACAGATCTCCGTGCCCACCGCCTGGCTCGCCTCCCGGTCCCCGTCCACCGCCGCCAGCCGCTCCTGCACGGCCTCCGGCACCCGCATCCCCGGCACCTCGTTGTGCAGATACCGCGCGTTCCGGGCCGAGACCAGCGGCATGAACCCGGCGAAGATGGGGATCCCGAGGTGCGCCGTGGCCTCGTACATCCCCGGCACCGTGGCAGCGTCGAAGACCATCTGCGTCATGCCGAACTGCGCGCCGAGCGCCACCTTCCGCTCCAGGCGCCCGATCGCCTTCTCGATCCGCGGCACGTTCGGGTCGAAGCCCACGCCGATCACGAACTCGGTGCGAAAGTCGAGCTGGTGGCCCAGCGCGTTGCGCCCCTCGTTCAGCTCCACGAGCATCTCGATCAGGCCAAAGGAGTTGGTGTCGAACACGCCGGTGGCCTCGGACAGCCCGCCGAGGGAGACCGGGTCGCCGGTCAGGGCCAGGATCGTGTTGACCCCCAGCGCGCCCGCGCCCATCAGCTCCGATTGCTGCCCGAGGAGGTTGCGGTCGCGGCAGGTGATGTGGCACACCGCGGTCACGCCGGCATCCTGCTGGATCAGGTACGACAGCGCCACGCTGCTCATGCGGATGCTGGCCAGCGGGTTCTCGGCCACGCTGACCGCATGCGCCCCGGCCTCGGCCAGCCGCCGGGCGCCGTCGAGCACCTTGTGGTAGTCCATCCCTTTCGGCGGATCGAGCTCGACGATGATCACCGGCTCGCAGCCAATGGGCTCGAGGAGCGGGGTGAGCGGCGGGCGGGCGGCCACCACGGCGGCCGGGGGCGGCGGCGGGGGCGGCAGCGTGGCGGTCACCGCGCGAGCCGCCGCAGGGCGGTCGGCCAGGCGCTGCGCCAGAAGGCGAATGTGCTCTGGCGTGGTGCCGCAGCAGCCGCCCAGCAACCCCACCCCGCGCTCCGCCAGCTCGGCCGCGGCGTCGACGAAGTAGGGCGCCGCGTCGTTGAACACGTACCGCCCGTCGCGGACCTCGGGGAAGCTGCTGTTGGGCCAGGCGGCGAGCGGCGCATCGGTCAGCTCGGCGAGCCGCTCCAGCGCGTGCACCAGGTGCAGCGGGCCGAAGCCGCAGTTGCCGCCGAGCGCCGCCGCGCCCGCGCCGCGCAGCTCCAGCATGGCGCGCAGCACTTCGTCCACCGCATCGGGGCTGACCCGGTCGGGCACGCTGAACTGCGCGATCACCGGCAGGTCCACCGCCGCGTGCACGGCCCGGAAGGCCAGCTTCAGCTCGGCCATGGAAACGAACGTCTCGAGCACCAGCGCGTCGACGCCGCCTTCGGCGAGCGCCTCGGCCTGCTCGGCGAAGGCTTCGGCGAGCGCCTGCGGCCCGGCCGGCCCGTCGCCGTCGAGCGCGGCGCGGCCGACGGGGCCGATGCTCCCGAGGACGAACGCGTCCGGCCCCGCGGCCTGCCGCGCCAGCCGGGCGCCGGCGGTGCAGATGCCGTAGACCTGCCGCTCGAACCCGGCCCGTGCCAGCTTGAACCGGTTGGCGCCGAAGGTGTTGGTCTCCAGCACTTCGGCCCCGGCGGCGCGGTATTCGTAGTGCACGGCCAGGACCAGGTTCGGCTGGGAGAGGTTCAGCTCGTCGAGGCAGGTGGACCAGGACACGCCGTGGGCGACGAGCTGCGTGCCCATGGCGCCGTCGCCGATCACCACGCGCTGCGCGAGCGCCTCGACCAGGGCGGACCCACTCATGACGCCTCGCCGTCCCGCCGCCACTCGCCGCTGCGCCCGCCGCTCTTTTCGAGCAGCCGCACGCCGCTGATCACCATCCCGCGGTCGATGGCCTTGGCCATGTCGTAGAGGGTCAGCGCGGCCACGGCTACGGCGGTGAGCGCCTCCATCTCCACGCCGGTCCGCGCGGTGACGCGCGCCGTGGCGGTGATCACCACGGCCGCTTCCGGGAGCCCCGCGGCGGACACCACGCGCGGGTCGGCGGCAGCGTCGGCGACCGGCTCCAGCGCCACCTCGACACTGTCCAGGGCGAGCGGATGGCAGAGGGGGATCAGCTCGCCGGTCCGTTTGGCGGCCATGATCCCCGCGATCCGCGCCGCCGCCAGCACGTCGCCCTTGGGGGTCTCGCCGCCGACGATGGCCCGCAGCGTGGCCGGCTGCATCAGCACGGCGCCGCCGGCCACGGCGCGGCGGGCGGTGACGGGCTTCTCACCGACGTCCACCATACGGGCGTCGCCGCTCGGCGTGAGGTGGGTCAGGCCGCCGTCGCCGCTCATCTGGCACCCGTGAGGGCGGTGCCGGCACACTGCTGCAGCTCGGCGCCCACCTCGGCCGGGGTCTTGAGCTGGGTCACGAGGGCCGTCTCGGCGTCCTCCAGGCATTTGCGCACGGCCTGCCAGCCGGCCACGTTGGGCTCCGGCCGGGCCACGGTGAGCAGGTCGAACGCCGCCCGGTTCTGCGGCGCCGCGGCGAAGAAGTCCACCATCACCTGCTCCTTGGCGGCGGAGCGGGTGACCGGCAGGTAGCCGGTGACGTTCGCCCAGCGCGCAGTGATGGGGGTCGGGGCGAAGAACCTGATGAACTCCCAGGCCGTCTTCTCGCGCTCCGGGCTCGACTTGAAGATGCAGATGTTGCCGCCGAACATGACGGTCACCGGCTCGGCGCCGGGCGCGCTGGGCAGCCCGCCCATGTTCCACTCGAACTTGCGCCCGACCAGCTTCTGGATCGACGGCCGGGCGGTGGACGACCGGAAAAAGAAGGCGCACTTCTCGTTGGCGAAGTCGTTGTTCTGGTCGCCCTTGTCCACCACCTGGTAGCCCAGCTCTTCGCCCGGCTTCTGCGCCCTGAAGAGCGTGTCGATGAGCT
>JACPDV010000029.1:9701-13332 GCA_016183835.1 Armatimonadota bacterium | reverse complement strand
CGCCCTGTCCAAGCACCGGCAGCGACACGAGCAGCTCTACGACAACCATCAACGCCGCGCCTCGGGGTCGCATTCCCATGTCACAGCCCCCCGGACCAATCCTGTCCGCGGAAGGTATCGCCTTGGTCGACGCCCCCACCGTAGTCAACCCACCCGAACTCGGCGATGCCGTTGCTCTCTTCGTTGGCCTCGGCGACCTTGCCCTGGCTCGTAAAGCGCCGATCGTAGATCATCACGCATCCGTCGGTTGCCAGCCTGTTGGAGTGCAGCCCGTGTGACTCATCGGTGTGCCACTCGCCCCCGTACATGGTGACAGCGTAGTGGTCCATCCACTGGTGACCCAACTCGTGGACGAGCGTCTCAATGACAGCATGCTGCCGCATCTCGACCGCCCACTCCTCCGCATAGTTGTCGTGGATCTGACGGCAGAACACCCACGAGGCGTTCACGTCCCTACGCGAGCGGCCGCCCGCCGCACCGGCAGCGTACTTCCCAGCCACAACGTGGATTACATTCCTGTAGTTCTCGCTGTACAGGAACCATCGCGTGAGCCCCTCTGCCCCGACGTCATCCACGACCTGAGAAGGGATGCAGTGCGCTCCGCTTGGCGCCTGCTGCCAGTCGACGAACGCAGGGATCAAACGACTCAGCATTGTCGCCGCGGGCACCTCGTACAGCTCGCCCCAGTCGCACGTCGCATCTCGATCCTGCCGATACGACGCAGCAAGGGCGGCATCAAGCGTGAGCACCACATTGTTCTGGGCATCCGGCTCTGACTGCGCTACCACCGTCCGTTGCTCGCCGGCTTGGTGGTCTAGGTCGAACACGCGCACCACGGTCCCTGGTGCGACGTCCGACCTGTGGTAGACGCTGATCTGCGTGGTGTTGGGCAGGGCCGTAGTGGCCAACTCCTCGCCGTGCTCGTACATGCGGTCGTACTCGTAGAACACCCTCTGCCAAACCGTCAGCGCGCAACTCGCCTTGATCGGTTCCCCACCCGGCGGCCCGCCTGGCATGCCGCCGCCATCGACCTCCAACTGGCCTGTGGCCTGGTTCCGATGCTGCCCCGTCGCCGGCACCGGCCGCCACGCCCACCCGGCGCCATTCGGCACAATCTGCCACACGCCCATCGTGGAATCGGCCGGCCGCGCCGCCAGGGTGGCACTCAGCTCCTCCAGACCGTCCGCCGGCTCAAACGGCACGGCCACCACCCGGTAGTTGTCGCCTGGCTGCAAACTGACGTTCAATGGCAAGCTGGTTGCAGACGCTTCGTCGGCCGTGCCGCTGCACTCCAACACACACCAGCCTCCCGTGCCCGGCTGCGACGCTCCACGGTTGTCGAGGTTGCCCCACTGGGGCAGTGCCCACGATTGCGTCGGCGGGTCCGGGCAGGTCTGCTCCGGATCGATCACCGGCCCTCCCTGCTCCGGGGGCCGATCCGGGCTCGGATCGTCCACATCGAACAGGTACAGCCAAACCGACTGCCCGTCGCACGACGGCGCCTGGGCGCCCAGCACCGGGTTCTTCACGATGGTGACCTTCACCTTGACCTTCGCGCGGTTCGTCGGGTCGTCCTCCGGTCCCGAGTACTTGTACGGGAAGATCCGGAGGCCGCCGCCCGGGTTGTCCTCGATGTTGTTGCTCTGCGTGTCGAACGGCACCCACTCGACGTCCTTGATCAGCACCGCGGGCGCGGGGCGGTCGTTGACCGCGATGATCCGCTTGTCCTCGCGCTCACGGTAGTACCGCGGATGCCAGTTCTGCCCGGGCGGGTCGTTGCCATGCCCGTCCACGCCGCAAAACACCCCGATGTACGGTTTCAAGTAGATCTCGTCCTGCCGGTACTCCCCCAGCGAGATCCCCTCGTGGAACGTGTCGATGTCGGTCGGCAGCCCGTCGGTCCGCCTCAGCAGCGCCAGCTTGGGGTCGATCAGGTCGATGTGGATCTCCGTCGCCGGCGTGCTCGCGTCGTCCACGAAGTAATGCGCGGTGGGCTTCCAGTGCGTCCCGGTCCAGTCCCAAAAGTAGCCGTGCCCCACGCCGCCGGTGCCCTTCGGGATGGTGGTGTAGTAGGGCCACTTGGCGTAGTAGTCGTCCACCACCACCGGGTCCGGCCCGCCCATCGGCATCTCCGGCGGGCCGAGCTCGCTGACGCAGATTTCGTAGGTGTAGGTGCCCCAGTCGGCCAGCAGGACGTTCTGCTCCTGCCCCTGCACGGTGGCGTCGTTGACCACGGCCGTCACCTCGCCGAGCGGCCACCCGCCCCACCGTGTGTTCACCTGATCTGGCAAGACCGCTCTGTCGCAGTAGGCCGGATTGGCAACCATCCCGCAACAACCAGTTCGCCAGAACGTGCTACGATCCGGCCGTGGAACCCGAGCACCCCCTCCTCCGTCACTTCCTCGCCGCGCTGGCGTACCGCACGCAGAAGGCGTTGCGCGGCGCGCCGGGCGGGTTTGGCGAGTTCCGCGCGGCGCCCGGCGTGCGCACGCCCGCCGAAGTCGTCCGGCACATGACCAGCGTACTCGGTTACGCGCGCACCCACTTCGTCGGCGGCAGCTACCGGCCCGACGCCCTCCCCGACCTGGCGCAGGAAGTGGCGCGCTTCCATGCCATGTTGCACAGACTGGCCGGCCACCTCGAGCGCGGCGACGTCCTGCAGGGCACCACGCCGGAGCGGCTCCTGCAGGGGCCGTTCGCCGACGCCATGGCGCACGCCGGACAGTTGGCCCTGCTCCGCCGGCTGGCGGGCAGCCCCGTGCCGGCAGAGAACTTCATCGTCGCTGACATCGACGCGGCGATCCTGGGGCCTGACCAGCCGCCGCCGGTCGCACCCGACCCGGAGTGGCCGCTGCCCCTGCTCGGTGAGCGGCCGCACGCGGCGCCGGCCGTCGCCTTCGCCATCGAGCCCATGCTGCCGGCGGACTGGCCGGCCGTGCGCGCGATCTACGCGGACGGCATCGCCACCGGACACGCCACCTTCCAAACGGAAGCGCACGAGTGGGAGGCGTGGGACGCGGGGCACCTGGCCACGCCATGTTTGGTCGCGCGGGTGGCCGAGGCGGTGGCCGGCTGGGCCGCGCTCAGCTCGGTCTCGAGCCGCTGTGTCTACGGCGGCGTGGCCGAGGTCAGCCTCTACGTCGGCGCGGCCTGGCGCGGCCGGGGCGTCGGCTCGGGGCTGCTGGCTGCTCTGATCGAGGCGTCCGAGCAGGCGGGCCTGTGGACGCTGCAGGCGGGGATCTTCCCCGAGAACGGCGCCAGCCTGGCCCTTTTCGGCAAACACGGCTTCAGGGTGGTGGGGGTGCGGGAGCGGCTCGGGCAGATGACTTTCGGGCCGCTGGCGGGGAGCTGGCGCGACGTGGTGCTGCTCGAGCGGCGGAGCGCGTAGGCGCCTACCAGCCCATCTCCGCCAGCCACCCCGGCAGCGCCGCGGCGCTGGGAAGCACGTGCCAGGCGCCGGCCGCGCGCAACTCCGCCTCGCCGGCACGCCCCGTGGTCACCCCGATGGGCAGGATGCCCGCCGCGATGGCGCACTCCAGATCGCCCCGGAAGTCGCCCACCAGGAGCGCCTCGCCGGCGGCGCAGCCCATCACCCGCAACGCCTCGTGGGCGTGCTCGGGGTCGGGCTTCA